>NZ_JBBIAR010000051.1:0-73043 GCF_054185165.1 Bradyrhizobium sp. UFLA05-109
CCCTGTTTATGATCGGTGCATGCTCGGCCTTTGTGTCGTACTTGATCAACAAGGCGCGGCTGGTTGGTTTGCTGCACTGATCTAGCGCGGAGACCGAAGACCCTGCACTTCTGTTTCGTGGATCAGCGCGCGGCGGCGACGCGCTCGGTGTCGATCTCGGAGCCATCTTGGACTACGTCCATGCAGCAGGCTGCCGCTTCGGCTCGGTCCTCATAGGGATAGAAAGTGGAGTAGTTGTCGGTGGAGTTGATGACCACGGCATAGCCGATGGTGACGATCCAGCTCTTGCCGAGGGCGTCGGTGACTTCCCTGGTCCGCCTCACCAGCTTGACGGTGGCGGTGCCGGCGGCGTTGACGAATTGCTGCAGGGTCTTGATGCTCCCGGAAGATTCCATCATCGCAGTATTCCTTAAACGACGGCCAACGTTTTGCTCCCGCGCGCCGGCCGGGACGCGGTGAATCGTTGGTCTCCTTGGGAATGTCGGCCCTGCGAAAGCCGCCGCGCCACTCGACGAGCGGCGACGCGAGCATCGGCTCGCGCGTCTCTGGTGTCAACGCAACGGGAGGCTGGAGCGATTCCGATTCCTTAATGGAAACAGCCTAGAAAAGCACGCAAGTCGTGGTGCATCTGGCCTGCCGAGATCGGCGCTGATAGGACCCTTAGGCCGCTTTCAACGTTTACGGGTGGGGTGGTCCCGGAAGGATCGCAGATGGATCTTGTGGAACGCTGCTTTATCGCTTTAGCCGTCTCGGGCTTCTGCGCCGCCGTCCTTCTCCTGGGCGGCTAGATCATCCGAGCCCGTACAGCGCTGCCGACGCGCGCCAACGCATGGTGCGCGATTCGCGCGCCCCTCAGGTTCTCGGCCGCGAGGGCTGCGGGGATCAAACCCGCCGATGCGATGCTGATTGTCAGTGGCTCGCCAGACGATGTTGTTTGCTGCGGCGCATGACTTCAGCGAGGATGCTCAACGACTATAAAAGCTCTGACAACGCATCGCGTACGCTCGCCGTCTTCCACTTCAATGGCGACATATGTTCCGGCGTGACCATCGTCACGGCCGATCCGCCCGATGATTGCAGCAACCTCACGCAACGCATGGCGACACGCAGCTTTTTCGTCAGGAAACGAACGCCCTTTGTGGTCTTCGATCAGTTTCCCATCTTGGTGCTTGTGAAAGTGAAACCGGGCCATCTATTTCAGTTTCCCCAGAAAATGGTTCGCTTATCGCAAGTTCGGCCGGTAAGTCTTGTGATTGCGAGCCAAGAATTTGGGATTTCGCGTCAGCCCACGCGGCCCGCGCGGGCGCGGCTCCTGGGTTCTTTGAGATGGATCAAGAGTCCTCGGTGAGCGCTGGGCCGTGCTGCGGGCATGAAGCGCGACCACTACTCATCATGGATGCTGCAGACGCTCTCCTGGTCGTTGGCGGCTATCGGCCTCCTCACGATCGCGGCGGTGCTTTGCTAAGGCCCACCTCGCGCCAGCGCACGGCGCGGGGCAAGCAAAAGCCCCACCCAGCGGTATGCAGGACGGGGCTCGGTGCGTCGTGGGCAGGGTGTGCGCGCGCTAGGCAGCCTTCTGAGCGCGCTTCGCGATCTTGGCGACAGTTGCACGCGAGCAGCCGGTGGCCTCCTGGACGGAATCCCTTCCGAGGCAGCACAACGATAGGCTCGCCGCGTGTGACAGTTATTATCACAGCCAGAGCGCGGATTGCTGCCTAGAAGTTGATTCTCAACACCATGAGGAAGCCATGACGAACACGACCGACCATCAGAGAGTGACTAACGCCACGACAGACCTGCTACGCGACGATCAGCTCGATCAAGTGACCGGCGGCGGAAATTCTTCGCAATTCTACCAGTGGGGCGACGGTGGGCCGCCATTCCACTTCGTGACCAGACTAACTACAAACAGGCCGGCCTCATGGTCGTGGCTTTTCGGGTAAATGGGCAGGGCGGTCTCTCTGCGCGTTTTTGCGCGGAGAGACCATTGCTCCATTTGGCGACGATGTCGCATGAGCGTTCGAATGACTCGCGCTCTGCATCGGCCCCGAGAGGTCGAGAGTGATGGCCATCACTGATGGCGGGCGCTTCGAGAGCGATAAGGGGGTGTCAGCTCGTGACGGCGAAGATGATCTGCTGGGACGGACCAGCGCGTGGAGGGAATGGAGATTGAGCATGGCTTCTCGGGTTGGGATTGCTTCCGAGGATTTTCGGAAACAAGTGATGGGATACGGGCTGACGACGGCACGGATCCTCTATCGGATGCCGGATCATCGCTCGCTGCTGCAGACCTATGTCTGGCAGAATTACGATCTGTTTCCGAAATTCCCGGCGCTGCAGGATTTTCTCGCCTTCTGGCGGGAGAAGCTCGACGGCCCCTTGTTCTCGGTCACCGTGGCGCATTCCAGGCTGATCAAGCCGGCTGAACTGCGCGCCGTCGATGGCGTGTTCAGGTTGCATTGAGCAAATGGTGGCCGCCGCCTCGTTTTAGGATTGGCTACCGCTAGCGCACACACGATCGCCAAAGGAGAAATGACATGACGGATGTGAGGAAGCCGACCAATACAGAGCGAAAAGTCTGGTTCGAAGGCCGCGTCTTGACGAGCGATCAGCTGGACGCAGTTTCCGGCGGTCTCAGCAGCATGGTGTCAGAGGTCCTCAAGAACTTCGGCGGAGCCCTAAACACGTCAGCGCGCGGTTCATAAGCGCGCTCAGTCCCACCGCTGGCTCTGGCATGCGCTGAAGGGTTTGGATAGACAGGAGCGCCGTTCCGCTGGAGGCGTTTCGGCGGGAGACCGCTGAATTCTTGAGGCCGAAATCTCCCGCCCATTAGCGCGTGCGATGATTGTCAGCGTTCGCTCGTGATATCTGTCACGAAATTGGCGATGTCCGGTCGTGGGAATGATCTGATATTTCACGCTTGGCCCGGGCAATCCCTTCCTCGCAGCGTTTCTGAATCAGCCCCCCGTTCGAACTCGGCAGTGCCGCCCATGATGGTAAGCACCAGCCGGCCCACGTCGGTCGTGGTGTCGCACCAAGCTTCGCCCAGCGAGACGAAGGCGCAATCGCGCGAGGCGATCTCGTGAAGGATGTTGTGTAGGTCGCGGCTGCTACGTGCCAGCCGGTCTAGCTTGGTGACCGTGACCACATCGTCCGGGGCAAGGCCCGCACCAGCCGATCAAACTCCGGCCGGCCGCTGATCGATTTGCCGGATGCCTTCTCGCTGAAGATGCGCTCACACACTGCGGCCTTCAACGCTTCCACTTGTCCCGCGTAGTCCTGGCCCTTTGAGCTGACCGTGCATAGCCGTAACGCATCGCCGATCGCCCCTTTTGAAAGTAAGACTTTCGGAATCTAAATCGACCGATGAATCAGCGTCGATCCGCTTCTTTCAAAACCTGTACTTTTTGAAAGTCGATCGACTTCGCGCAGGTTCTCGTGTGGCCTCTAGCCGGGCCCGAACCAGCGCTGACGGGCAGAGATGATAGATCAGTGCCGGCTTGTGATCTGATCGCGAAACAGAAAGCCAGTTAGGCCGTACAGTGATGCGCCTGCTGCGACGAAAAGCACTACTTCAATCATGTTGAGATCCCCGTGCCCAACCGGAGCTTATCAGCATGGTGATGGCACGGGACTTAATGGCGCGTTAATCCACAGGCAGCGGGGCGAGAGCCCATTTTGCAACATTGGGAACACGGGCGCACCGCGAGCTAGTCCGCGCTCTCGGTAGGGTCTCGGAATCTGATCACCCGAGCCGAGCGGGCGCGTGCTGCTTCTAAGCGCGCGGCACAGCCCTCAGTGTTCACAACGGCGATGACGGCAAGCTTCGGATGTTCGAATGGAGTCGCCGCAATCGCGGCGCGCAGTCGCCTTGAGATCGGCTGTGCCGAGTCCGCATCGACAGCGCGGAGCAAATCGAGCGAATTCACCGCCGTCTACCTTCGTCGAGTGTTGGCAGCGATTGCCATTCGCTGACGTTCCGGCGCCATTGCCAGCGGCCGCCGTTGCGCCGTTCCCATGTCTTGCGGCAGGCATTCATCGCCGGCGAGCCGGCCTTTCGATTTCGGCCCGGGACGAAGCCCTTTCACGGCCAGGCGAAGCCGGCCGGAAACAAATCAGGCCTAACTTCCCTGAGCTGCCCCGTCCAATCCAATTCAAAAGGGGAGGATCAGATGAAAGCAGCGCTGTTGGCATTATCGCTTCTTGGTCAGCCCACGGTAGCGATTTCAGACCGCGTGCCCATCCTGAACGTGGAAGCTCTTTGCAGGGACGTTTCTGCTGACGACAAGGCGTCGGGACTCGCTCTCGCGCAGGACGCCGGCGAATGCATGCGTGACGAGAGGATTGCGCAGCAACAGCTAAGTTCGACCTGGCTGACCGTTCCTGCTCCGAGGCGTGAAACTTGCGAAGGCGAGGCTACGGCTGGGGGCATACAAAGCTATGTCGATCTGCTCACCTGTCTGCAGATGGCAGGCTGGGACAATCCGGCTCCATCACCCGCGGCCCCGCTCAGGGGAGCGAGCAAGACGCGGAACGCCAAGAATTAGTTGCGCCAAGAATTAGTTGCGTGAAGACCTCGCTAAGCTGCTGATTGCAGTTTCTTGGCGATCGAGACGCTTTTTGCCGGATAAGCCACCACCGGCTTATCTTGCCGTCCAGATTTCTGCCGCGTCCGAGCGACTACGGACTCGCATCAGGACCAAAGTACGATCAGGACCTAAGTAGGATGACGCGTCGGTAGCGCTCGGTAAGATCGGGCCCGCTGAAGGGCGAGGACGTCGCAATCGTGCGCGCTGCCCGCCCGGCGAACCGGAAGGGATGCGATGCATGTTCGTGACCGTCGTTGCAATTCTCTGTCACCTCAGCGGCGCCGCCGCGGGTAGCTGCGTCGAGGAGATCGTGACCAACAGCAGCATGACGCCCGACATCACGTTTCAAGACTGCATGAAGGGGGCGCAGGCGCCGCTTGCGAAGTGGATGGGTGAACATCCGCTGTATCATTCAAACTGGCGGATCGAGCGCTACAAATGCGTGCCGGGCCACTATGAGATCAAGGGCCGCGCATAGCGTATGACGTGATCCGGCATCGTCGTGCGGCGGTGCGCTTTTCCGTCTTGCGATTTCTTTCTCAGGTTCGCAACGGCGCCCGATACTCGGTCGCGAGAGTCTCATCGGCCGAAGTGCGGCTGACGAGATTGAACAGCGGCGTGAGGACGAGTGTCAGAATGAGGTTGAGGACCACGGCGTA
Organism: Bradyrhizobium sp. UFLA05-109; assembly: GCF_054185165.1. Taxonomy (NCBI): domain Bacteria; kingdom Pseudomonadati; phylum Pseudomonadota; class Alphaproteobacteria; order Hyphomicrobiales; family Nitrobacteraceae; genus Bradyrhizobium; species Bradyrhizobium sp. UFLA05-109. The sequence continues at coordinate 5,249 of NZ_JBBIAR010000051.1, forward strand.
CAGCGCCGAATAGCCGGGAAAGGTGAAGTCGCCCACCGCAAGAGCATAGGTCGGGGTAAGGTTCGCCGCGACGAACATTGCGGTTCCCGCAACAATTCCCGCGGCCCATCCGATGAGCAGCGCCCAATCGTTGAACCATCGCGTGTAGACGCCGAGCATCACGGCCGGCAGCGTCTGGATGATCCAGATTCCGCCGAGGAGCTGCAGGTAGATCGCGAATTTCGATGGCACGAACACGATGAAGGCCAGCGCGCCGAACTTGACGATGAGCGACACCATCTTTGCCATCTGCGCTTCCTGCTTGTCGGTGGGCGCGCCGTTGATGAATTCGCGGTGAATGTTGCGTGTGTAGAGATTGGCGGCAGCGATCGACATGATCGCAGCCGGCACGAGCGCTCCGATGCCGATGGCGGCAAAGGCGATGCCGACGAACCATGACGGGAAGGTGTGGAGGAACAGGGCCGGCACCGCAAAATTGTTGCCGAACTGTTTGAAGCCGGTCGCGTATTCGGGAAGCGTGCCGACGCCTGCGGCAATGGCGAAGAAGCCGACGAGCGCAAGCAGGCCAAGCATGAATGAATAGGCAGGCAGAAGTGCCGCATTGCGCCTGACGGCGCGTCCGCTGCTGGCGCTCAGGATGCCCGTGATTGAATGCGGGTAAAGGAAGAGCGCCAGCGCCGACCCGAGCGCCAGCGTCGCGTAGGCGCCGTACGCGCCGGTCGTGTTGGCGCCGGGCGTCGCCAGCAGGAGCTTCGAGTCCGGTACGGCTGCGAAGATCTTCTCAAAGCCGCCAAGCTGTATGGGAACGAGGATGATGGTGGCGAACGCCGTGATGTAGATCAGGATGTCCTTGACGATTGCGATCGACGCGGGGGCCCGCAGTCCGCTCGAATAGGTGAAGGCGGCGAGGATGATGAACGCAAACAGCAACGGCAAGTCGCCACTATAGCCCTCGCCGGAAACGCCCATCCCTCCGATCACGACCTGAAGCCCGACCAGCTGGAGCGCAATATAAGGCAACGTCGCGACGATGCCGGTGACCGCCATCGCCAGTGCGAGCCAGCGATTGCCGAAGCGCCCGCGGACGAAGTCGGCGGCCGTGATGTAGTTGTGCCGGTGGCAAACGTACCAAAGCCGCGGAAAAACCAGGAAGAGGATGGGATAAGCGATGATCGTATACGGGACAGCGAAGAAGGCGACCGCGCCGGCCCCGAAAGCCAGCGCCGGAACGGCAATGAAGGTGTAGGCCGTGTAGAGGTCGCCGCCGATCAGGAACCAGGTGACGATCGTACCGAAGCGGCGTCCGCCAAGTCCCCATTCGTGCAGCTGGTCGAGGTCGCCCTTGCGCCAATGCGCGGCTGCAAAGCCGAGCCACGTGATCAGCCCAAACAGCACCAGGAAGATGATCAAGGCAGTCCAGTTGACGTCCTGCACGGCACTCCTCCCGATTGGCCCTCCTCGGTATCGTTTCCCCTTGCGTGACTGCACCCGCGACCGGGCTATTCCTCCGTCGCGAAATAGACCATTGCGGTCAGGATGGCTCCAATGATGACCCAGAGAAGCTGGTACCAGTAGAAGAATGGGATGCCGATGAGCTCGGGCTCGGCCATGTTGTAGAACGGCGGCCAGAGAACGGCGACGAATTGAATGAGGAGGAGCAGGTACCACCAGCTCCATCCGGCGCGCTTTTCGTCCTGCCGGCCGGCGGCTGCTTCCTGGATATGTCTCGAACCGACGCCGTTTGACATGCAGCCCTCCTTCACCGAGGTGCGCCAATGCCGGTCAATGATGCGGAAGGTGGTGGAGGCAGCGAAAGCTGAGGCTCGTCACCTTCGAAACGCGGCCTTCTCATCCGCGCCGTCGTAACGCATCAGCTGTTCCCGAGTTCCAATCCCGTTTTGGCTCTGGCGGGCCTTCAGCGCGCGGAGAAATCGCGCGTTTCTTTTGATGCTTCAATGTTTTGGCCGGGTATGCATCAGCCTCGCGGCTGAAAATCGCCGGCTACTTTGCATGGGGTTGTTTTCGACCTTTTGTCTTTGCGGCTGTTTCTCTCTCAACTGCACCCGCCGCATCCGCCGCCACCTCCGCCGCCCCCACCGCAACCGCCACCACCATCGCCACCACCACCGCTGCTCATCGTTTGTGATGCGGCATAGACCGGGGCGTGGGGAGTCCCCGACAGGACGACGGCACCGGAGAGCGCTACGGCGAGAAGCAGCTCGTGGTCGCGCGGCGCGCGCGAGGCCCGCGCGTTGGAGGCCTGATAACTCTCGAGGGCCTCTTTGCCTGCGCGCGTTCGCGGGGGTCGCTGCGCCAGCAGGATGCCCCCGATGATTGTGACGACGAGCAGGACAATCAGGATGCCGACCGGGTGGTGCCGCTCCGCGCCGACGGCGGCCTTGATGGCTCCGAGACCCAGGAGGAGCGCGACGAAAGGGAGGACCGTCAGATGGAAGGACGTCATCTGCGCGTCGGACGGGGCATAGCCGAGCTGCTGCAGGCGCCCCTTGATCTGCTGGACGATCGGCTTGACCGCCGTCTGGAATTGCTGGCGCGTCATGTCCGACTGGACCGCGAGCGATGCCGGCTTGCGCATGATGGTCGTCAGCGGCGTCTGGTCGGTGACGGTGATGGTGCGGCCGTTCTGCGCGATGGTGGCACCATTCCCCGACGTCAGGCTGAGCAGGATCACATCGCCGAGGCGCCGTGCGCCACCGCCGAGATAGGCCAATTCCAGCGCGTTCAACTGGCGCGTCGCGTTGGCAGGGGGGCCGATCGTCGACCTGAAATGGTAACCCAGCAGGAAGATGATGGCTGCGCTGGTCAGATAGAGAGTCAGGAAGGGACCAGCCGTCCAGTCCAACGGATTCCATGTCATCGGTTCGTCCTCATCAATCGATCGCGAATCCATGCGATGGGTCTGGGGATGATAAGCCAGCGGCGGCGGTCCGTCACATGATAGCGTTGGCGCCCGAAGCGCAGATGTGTCGCCGGCCACAGCGCCGCGCTTGGCGGCCCGAACATGCGCTCATGCAGCGCGAGCGTCTCGGCATATTGCCGGCGATAGGTCGCCTGGGCCTCGGGCCCGCCGGGAGTGGGATCATGGTGCAGCGGGGCCTGTAACCTCTCGCCGCACCAGATCGTCCAGTAGTCGCGTGAATAGATCAGATGCTGGTGCCAGACCTCGTCGACGATCTCGCTCGGCGTGACCGGCGTCGGCGAGACGACGGCGAGAAAGCAGAAGCGGCGATAGGCCTCGACGGCCGCACGGGCCTCGTCGAGGCTCCAGCCGTGGTCGCGCGCGAGGCGTCGGGTGAAGTTCAGCGGCGTGTCGGGCTCGAAATCATGCTGCTCAATGCGTCGCCACAGCGCCGCGCGCGCCGGCGTCCAGACCGGCTCGTCGGACTGGATGTCGATCTTGAACTGCTGGCGCTGCAACCGAGGCTCCCGGTGATCGTCCACGCATCATAATAGCATGGGATCGCGCGGCAAAGGCGGAGGAGCCGGCGCCCTTTTACGTGGTCGTGCCGTCGATCGAGCGGCGGATCACCCGCTGCACCTCGGCGTTCGACAGAAACAGGTCGTGGTTGATGATGCCCCAGCCGGCGTCGGAGGCGTCGATCACGCGCACGCCGAGCCGCTCGATGGTGGCCTTCTCGGCTGCGCCGACCCGCGTCATTCCGCCGGCGAGTTGCCCCGAGAGCGCCAGTGCGCGATCGTTCGTCGCGGCAATCACGGTGATCTTGCCGGCGAGCGGGCCGATGCGGTGGATCGCCGACGAGAACACGTCCATGTCGATATCAGGCGCCGCAAAAACCACCGCGCCGATTTTGCCCGTAACGGTGTCACCGTATCGCGCATAGAGCTGACGCAGGCTTTCGAGCGTCAGCATGGTTCCCATGCTGTGCGCAACGATGTGCACGCGGCCGCTACCCGGAGCCGACACGAGGGAGGAGAGCACGCGCTCGAAATCGTCGCGGGACCACATCGCGCTGTCGCGGTCATAGGCATAGTCGAACAGTCCTGCCTTTGAGGGCCAGGAGAACACCATGGTCCGGCCGCGGAACTTGATCCCATCGGAGAGATGGGCGGCATCGAGCGCTGCGGTCTCGAAGGTCTGCTTGAAGCCGTGCACGTAGATCAGGACGTCTCCCCCACCGCCGGCTTGCGCCAGGAGATCGCCAGCGTCGGCCGATACCGGTTCGACCCGGTCAAGGCGCCAATCGCCAAGTCCGACCGCGGCGAGCGAAAGACGGCTCTCGTCCGGCGCCACCAGCTTGGCCCGCGCGACCGTCATCGTGGTCGCGCGCTCCGGCCCGAACCAGGGTTTCGTGCGACCGCCGTTCACGGGCTTGCGCGTCGTGGTGACGAGCAATGTGGGGTCAACCGAGAGGGACGACGCGTCGAAGCGCGCGCCCGTTGCGCCCAGGCCTGCGCATCCGCCAAGCGCGAGCGCGCCGAAGGACGCGAGCCCGCGCACGAGCGCGCGTCGCGATACCTGAGTTTCATGTTGCAGAAGATGTCGGACGATCACACGGAACCTTCGGGAACGCTGCCCACCGTTGCCCCGCCCTGCCAGCTCCGTGAATGATGATGGCGGCGAGAAAAGGGCGAGCCCGGTTCCGCTTCGATCAGAGCCGATAAACCCTAGCGCTCACGCCGGCTGGCTTGGAATCCGTGCCACGATTTCAGGCCGGTTCTTCGCGAGCCAGGCCATGGCTTCCGGCCCGTCGACGATACACTCGAAGGTTTCCCAGGTCGGATCCTCCAAGGAGTCCTCCTGAAGTCGCTTCGCCGCATATTCCATGAGGTTATGCAGGCGTTCGTATCCTCGCCGGCGCTCGAGCGACTCAGCAATTGCTGCACTCGTCCATTCGCGCTGGGCCAGATCGATGATGCTCGGAGCGTCGGCCTCGCTGAACCAGGGCGTGGCATCGAACTCGAGGCAGACGACGTTGTCGGCGGTATGGCAGGTCGCATGGATCATGGGGTCCCTCCGTTTGCGGGCGCGTCAGCCCTTGACCAGATCCCCCAGCAAGTTCGCCGCCACCGTCAGCTTGGCGAGCGTCAGGCCGCTGGCGGCAATCTCCTCGACCGAGCGGCGGATGCGCGTCGCTTCGGGGTGAGCCGTGAGCCAGATCTCGACGGCTTGCTGGCCGGACTGGCCGGTCGCCAGCATATCCGCGGCCAGTCGTCTTTCGGCCGCTGCGATCTGGTCGACGGCGCGGTCGATGGCGAGGCGTTCGAAATAATCGTTGGCCGGGACGCTGCGCGCGGCGGCGATGATGCGATCGAGACGGAAATTGGCTTCCGCAGCGAAGAAGGTCGCGGTGGCATCGCCGATGGCGCGGGTGGTGCGTTCGGCGACCGTCACGATATCGGGTGCCGCGATCAGGGCGTCGAGGTCGGCGAGCTCGCCGGCAAGGCCGGCCGGGACGCCGGCCTCGGTGAGGTCCTGCCGACGCTTGCTGCGCACGGCCTGCAAGTCCGGCGGCAAGGAGTTGTCGAGGGAGGCCGTGATCTCGCGGATGCCCGGGCCGAAACGTGCAATCACCGTCTCCAGGCCATCCCTGAAATCGACATTGCGCACGTACCAGACCATCCGGGACAGCAGAAGATCCTGGATCGTCGCGTAGAGCGACAGCTGCAACTGCCCGTCGATGCAGGCGTCAAGCTTGTCGATCGCGTCATTCAGCCCTTGGAGCCCGTAGGACTCATCCACCGCCACATAGGCCATGACGATGGTGGGGATATCGGCATCGGTCTCGTCGATCAGGCGCACGATGCATGCCGGGCCGCCACGGTTGATGACGGCATTGGCGAGACTGGTCGCGATGATCTCCCGCCGCAGCCGATGGAATTCGACCGCGGTCGGGAATTTGTCCTGGACCTCGCGCGGAAAATACTGGGACAGCTCGCGGGCAAGATATGGATCATCAGGCACGTTGGTCACGAGCAGGTCATCGTACAGCGTCAGCTTGGCGTAGGCGAGCAACACGGCGAGTTCGGGCCGTGTCAGGGACTGCCCGCGCCTCGCGCGTTCGGTGATCGCCGCATCGTCCGGCAAGAACTCCACGGCGCGGCTGAGCAGACCGCGCTGCTCGAGCGATTGCATGAGGCGGGTAAGGAAGCCGCTCTCGGCCACGCCCTTGCGTTCGGCGAGTGAGAGCGCCAGCGTCTGCAGATAGTTGTTGCGCAGCACCAGCGTGCCGACCTCGTCGGTCATCGCGGCGAGCAGGCTGTTGCGGTCGGCGGGGCTGAGGCGCCCCTCGCGCTCGGGGCGCGCCAGCGCAATCTTGATATTGACCTCGACGTCGGAGGTGTTCACGCCGGCCGAATTGTCGATGGCGTCGGTGTTGAGCTTGATGCCCTTCTGCGCCGCTTCGATGCGTCCGCGCTGGGTGACGCCGAGATTGGCGCCTTCGCCGATCACCCGGGCGCGGACCTCGGTGCCGGTGATGCGGATCGGATCATTGGCGCGGTCGCCGGCCTGATCGTCGCTTTCCGAGGACGAGCGGATATAGGTGCCGATGCCGCCAAACCACAGGAGGTCCGTGCGCGCTTTCAGGATGGCGATCATCACCTCGAACGGCGTGGCCTGCGGCTTGTCGAGATCGAGCAGGGCGCGCACTTCCGGCGCGAGCGGGATCGCCTTGAGCGAGCGCGGGAACACACCGCCGCCTTGCGAGATCAGCGACTTGTTGTAGTCCTGCCAGCTCGATCGCGGCAGGTCGAACAGGCGCTTGCGCTCGGCGAAGCTGGTCGCCGGATCGGGCGAAGGATCGATGAAGATGTCGCGGTGATCGAAAGCCGCGACGAGCTTCGTCGCCGGCGAGAGCAGCATGCCGTTGCCGAAGACGTCGCCGGACATGTCGCCGACGCCGGCAACGGTAAACGGCATGGTCTGAATGTCGGTGCCGAGCTCGCGGAAGTGCCGCTTGACCGCCTCCCAGGCGCCGCGCGCCGTGATTCCCATCTTCTTGTGGTCATAGCCCTGGCTGCCGCCGGAGGCAAAGGCATCGCCGAGCCAATGGTTCTTCTCGGTTGAGATCGCGTTGGCGACGTCGGAGAAGGTGGCGGTGCCCTTGTCGGCGGCGACAACGAGGTACGGATCGTCGCCGTCATGCCGCACGGTGGAGTCGGGCGGCACGATGTCGTCGCCGTCGAGATTGTCCGTGAGTTCGAGCAGCGAGCGAACGAAGATGCGATAGGCCTCGGTGCCTTCGGCCAGCCACACCTCGCGATTGGAGGGCGGCGGCAGGCGCTTGGGCACGAAGCCGCCCTTGGCGCCGACCGGCACGATCACGGCATTCTTGACCTGCTGCGCCTTCACGAGGCCCAGGATCTCGGTGCGGAAATCCTGCGGCCGGTCGGACCAGCGCAGTCCCCCGCGCGCAACCTTGCCGAAGCGCAAGTGAATGCCTTCGACCCGCGGTGAATAGACGAAAATCTCGTATAGCGGTCGCGGCGCCGGCAGGTCTTCGATCCCGCGCGCGTTGAACTTGATTGAGATCACCGGGCGCGGATGTCCGTCCTGGCCGACCTGCCACAAATTGGTGCGGATGGTCGACTGCACCAGATTGGTGAAACGGCGCAGGATGCGGTCTTCATCGAGCGAGGCGACGGATTTGAGCTGCTCCTCGATCTCAGCAAGCAGGGTCGTCTCGCGCGCCGCACGCTCAGCCTCCGTCTGGGCGAGGCGCGGATCGAGGCGGGCCTGGAACAACGCGACGAGGTTGGCGGTGATCGCGGCGTTCTTGCGCAAGGTCTGCCACATATAGTCCTGGCTGAATGGAGCGCGGATCTGGTGCAGATAGCGGGACAACGCCCGGATGCTCGAGACTTCCCGCCAGCCCAGGGCCGTGCGCAGAATCAGGGCATTGTATCCGTCGGATTCGGCGCGATCGGCGACGACCGCCATGATCGAGGCTTCCAGGCGATGGCTCAATTCCGGACTGATCTCGATCGGCTGACCGTCGCTGGTCTCGATCGTCATGTCGTGCAGCCAGACCGGCTCAGGCCTGTTACCGGGGACGATCTGATAGGTACGCTCGTTGACCACGCGCAGGCCATGATTTTCGATCACCGGCACCCGATAGGACAGCGACAGCGGCGCGGCGTCCGAGAACACCTTCAGGCCGAAGCGCCTGGGATCGTCCTTGCCCTCGAAGCGGTGAACCGAAATCGTCACCGGGCGGGCCGCCGTCAGCTTTTCGATGGTCGCAATGTCGGCGACCGACTGTTCCGCCGTGAAAACCTCGGTATAGCCGCCGCTAAAGGCCTGGGCATAGCGATTGGCGAGCATGCGCGCCCGCATGCCGTCGGTTGACGCAGTCAGCGCGGCCTTCAGCTTGTCAGCCCATGTTGCGGCAATGGCGCTGATCCCGGCCTCCAGCGTGGCGCGCTCGACGGCGGGAGTCTTACCTTCATAGCGCCCGATGATGTAGTGGACGCGCGCCAACGCGCCTTCGGGGAAGGACACGTAGGAGGCCGACACCGTCCCCCGGAAGGCCTGCGCCAGGAAGTTGGCGACGCGCGTGCGCACGTCGGTGTCGTATTTGTCGCGCGGAATGAAGGCGAGGATCGAGACGAATCGATCGAACTTGTCGACCCGCGCTAGCGCCCGGACGCGAGGGCGCTCATAGAGGATCAGGATCTGCATAACGAAATCGTAGAGAGTGTCGACGTCGATCTGGAACAGCTCGTCGCGCGGATACTCTTCGAGAATATGCATGAACGCCTTGCCCGAATGGCCGCTCGGGTCGAAGCCGGCGCGTTGGAGCACCCGCGACACCTTGTGGCGAACATAAGGGATCTGCCGGACCGAGCGCGTATAGGCGCCCGAGGTGAACAGGCCGACGACGCGCAACTCGCCCTCGAGCCGCCCGTCGGGCGTGTAGAGCTTGATCCCGACATAGTCCATCCGGATGCGGCGATGGACGCGGCTGCTGACATTGGCCTTGATGACGATGAGCAGGGTAGGCTCGTGCATGAACTCGCGAATCTCCGACGTCATCACAACCATTTCGTTGCCGCGGCGCAGGACCTTCGCATCGGGGTCGCTCAGGATGCCGAGGCCTTCGCCGGTCGTGATGTCGTCCGAGGCATCGCTGTCGGGCGAGAAGCGATATTCGCGCACGCCCAGAAAGGTGAAATTGTCTGCACACAGCCATTGCAGGAACTGGTTGGCCTCGGCGACCTCGTCGATCGGGAGCGGCGGCGGATTGGACGTGAACGTCTTGATCGCCTGCTCGACGCGGTCCCTCATGGCTCGCCAGTCGGTGACGCAGGCGCGCACGTCGTTCAGCGTCTTGGTGAGGCCGACGACCAGCTTCTGCTGGTCGGCCTCGGCATCCAGGCGGGTGATGTGGAGGTGAATCAGGCTCTCTCGCGCGCCCCTTGCCCCTTCCGGCAATGCTTCGCCATGGAAACGCAGCAGCTTGCCCTGGTCATCGCGCTCCACCGCGATGATCGGGTGAGCGACGAGGGTGACCTCGATGCCCTGCTCGGTGAGTTCCGCCATGGTGGAGTCGAACAGGAAGGGCATGTTGTCGTTGAGAATTTCGAGCACGGAAATCTCGCGCCCGTCCGGCATCGCCGGATTGACGACGCGGATATCGGCATTGCCCGCCGTGCGTCGCTGCACATGCTCCCAGGATTGCTCGGCGAGGAGGGCCAGTGAGGAGGCGTCGTAATTGGCGAGGTCCTCGAGATTGGTGTAGCCGAACAGAAGCTCGGCAAAGGTCCGAGGGCTCTTGCCTGGCTGAACGCTTCCTGTCGCATCATGGATCAGGGTTGCCCGGGCCTTGTCGTCGCGCCACGCCATCATGTCCTCCCTTGCCCGCGCCGCCTTGGCACGGAGCCATTGACGTCCCTCGCGTCGAGCCGGCGCTGCCTCAATGGTGATGGGCCGAAACGCCCTTGACGCATTGGGTCAACAGATCGGTGGTGGCGGATTGGCCGACATCACCCAGGCTGATCATGCCGACCATCCGCTTGCTCTTGTTGATGACGGGCAGCCTCCGGATCTTCAGCGTCTCCATGTGATGCACGGCTTTCGCCAGATCGTCGTCTTCCCGGCAGCAATGGATGCCCTCGGTCATCACGTCCCGCGCCGTCATGCGCGCGGCGTTGAAGTCCTTGGCTGCAAGGCCTTTGCAGACGATGTCGCGATCCGTCACCATCCCGATCAAATGGTCGTCTTCACCGATCGGAATGCAGCCGACGTCGTGCCCTTGCATCAACTTCGCGATCTCAGTGATCGGGGTGTCAGGGCTGACCCAATCGACGCCCTTGTGCATCACGTCCTTGACCTTCATGAGGACCTCCGTTGTGAACGCAGCCCCCGCCACGTGACTATACAACGAACCGGGTGCGACCGCACGCGTCGTCGCGACCGGAAACCTACTGGTGGATCATCTCGCCGTCGTGCCGCGTCAATCGTGCACGCTGAAGCGTCCATGCGGCGCATTGGCCGTCAGGCGCGTGAACTGCGCATGCGTCAGCTGGAGCAGCGTCTCGTGATCGCCGGCTTCGATATAGACTTCGGGCTGGGCCTGGATGGTGTCGTCGACGATGAGATCGAGCCCGTAGCACCTGCCGACGGCCGGCACGGCTCCGTGCGCGCAGTCGGCGAAGATTCGATTGATCTCGGTTTCGTTGGCCATCACGAGATCCTCGCCGAGCCTGTGCTTCAGATCGGGCAGGTTGAGATGGTGCGATGCCGGCACGATCGCGAGCATATAGCCGCCGTCATGCCGCAACACGACGGCCTTGGCGAGACGATCGCCCGAGACGTGGCAGGCCTCCGCCGTGCGCGTCGATGACATGGTGAGATCGTGCGGGATCTCGGCATACTGGATTTTTTCGGCAGCGAGATATCGGTGCAGCGTCGGAGCAATGGACATGGCGTGCCCTCCGATGGGTATGCAAGCCGTCCGCCGTGAGCCCACGCCGCACGATAGGCGGCCGCGTGATTGTCTGGTCTCAAGATAGGCCTTGCAATCGAATGCCGCAATTCGTCACTGCATCGCGACGCGACTCTGCCACTGCGCGGTTAGACAGTATTGCCGACCTATCTGCGAACCGCGGGGTGCCGCCTCTGCGGTCAACCCATTCCGCCCGTGGAGGGTCGTGTGCCATGTGCACGCCGATCAAGCCAATACGTCGCGACGGCAAGTACAACCCAGCAGAGATTGTAGAGAAGGCCGCAGCAAATCACCACCCAGCCCGGGATCGGGCCGATTGCGGCGCGATCGATGAGCTCATCAAGGTGAGCCGCCATTTGCGGATGAATCGCGAGTTTGCCGACATAGGCGGATGTCTGGATCACGATGATCCAGATGTATGTGCGGCGAATGCGACGCCCGGCGGCGCGAACGAAACTGATATGATGGCGCGGATGCAGGTAGTCTTCCGCTAGGATGTTCCGCCAGCCGGCATCGTCCTCTCCGCGCTTGCCGCTCAAGATCGGAACGTACCAGTGTGTTTCGAGAAAGCGCGCCCGCGCGCGCCAAACGTTGAAATAGCGATAACGGCGCGCCTCGAGTCCGAGAAACACCGCGAGCAGCATGCCTATCAGAATGAGCGGCAGCGCTGATGCCTCTTTAGACGAGAATGTCGACGACAGGGCGATGCCCAAGGTCACGATCGACCAGTTGGTCGTATTGTCGAGACGTGTGCGCCAGATGGTGCTGCGATAGATCTCGCCGCGATACAGGTGGGCGATCGCACCCAGTTCAGCCGGGTTCAGCTCTTGGATTTCACGTGTGTCTTCTGTAGGCCTGAGCATGGCGCGAACCACCCAAGACCAGTGAAATGTTCAGGTCGTGCTTTCGGCAGCGACCCGATGATACTACCACGATTCCGCTTCGTCTGGACAACGCCGCGATCGATGTTCACTTCATCACGCGCACGCCCTTCGTCGTAAAGCGCTGCGTCCGGTCGCCCGGGCGCAAGGGACGTCGCGTGCCGGCGGCCTTGCCGGTGCCCGGCGGCTGGTGTGCGGGCACGAGCTGGTCGGGGCGGGAGCCGATCAAGTCGGCGCGGCCCATCTCCTTCAGCGCCTCACGCAGCACTGGCCAGTTGTCGGGGTCGTGATAGCGCAGGAACGCCTTGTGCAACCGGCGCTGCCGCAGGCCCTTGATCGCCTCGACCTTGTCGCTGCCGCCGCGGCGCACGCCGCGCAGCGGATTGACGCCGGTGTGGTACATCGCCGTGGCGGTTGCCATTGGCGAGGGCAGGAAGGTCTGCACCTGGTCGGCGCGATAGCGGTTCTTCTTGAGCCAGAGCGCGAGGTTCATCATGTCCTCGTCGGTCGTGCCCGGATGCGCCGCGATGAAATAGGGGATCAGGTAATATTTCTTGCCGGCCTGCTCTGCTGCGGCATCGAACATCCGCTTGAAGCGGTTATAGGCGCCGATTCCCGGCTTCATCATCTTGTCGAGCGGGCCGCGCTCGGTGTGCTCGGGCGCGATCTTCAAGTAGCCGCCGACGTGATGGGTGACGAGCTCCTTGACATATTCCGGGCTCTCCACCGCGAGGTCGTAGCGCACGCCGGAAGCGACCATCACCTTCTTGATGCCCTTGGTCTCGCGTACCTTCCGATACAGCCGGATCAGGTCGTCGTGCGAGGTGTTGAGGTTCGGGCAGATCTCGGGGAAGACGCAGGACGGCCGCCGGCACGCCGCTTCAACCTTCGGATCCTTGCACGCCATCCGGTACATGTTGGCGGTGGGACCGCCGATGTCGGAGATCACGCCGGTGAAGCCCGGTGTCTTGTCGCGGATGCGCTCGATCTCGCGCAGGATCGAGCCTTCCGAGCGGTTCTGGATGATGCGGCGGTGATCGAACAGAAGGTGCAGCCGCCGAAGCAGCCGCGCATGATCGTCACCGAGAACTTGATCATCTCCCAGGCCGGGATCCTTGCATCTCCGTAGGCTGGATGCGGCGCGCGGGCGTAGGGCAGATCGTAGACGGCGTCCATCTCCTCGGTGGTCAGCGGGATCGGCGGCGGGTTCAGCCAGAGGTCGCGATCGCCATGGCGCTGGACCAGCGGCCGCGCATTGCCGGGATTGCTCTCCCGGTGCAGCACGCGTGACGCGCGCGCATAGGCCTCGCGGTCCTGCTCGACCTGCTCGCAGGCCGGCAGCCGGATCACGGTGTTGCCGGGGTGGCGAGCCGCGCCTTCGTCGGCGGAGTCGAGATCGTCCGCGTGAAGCTCGGTGTAATCCCCGGGCGCGCGGCGAAACAGTGCGGTGCCCCGGATGGAATCGAGCTCGCGCGGCGCCGTGCCAACGGCGAGCCGGTGCGCCACCTCGACGACGGCACGTTCCGCGTTGCCGTAGAGCAGGAGATCCGCCTTGGCGTCGGCCAGCACTGAGCGGCGCACCTTGTCGGACCAGTAGTCGTAATGCGCGATCCGGCGCAGCGAGGCCTCGATGCCGCCGAGAACGATCGGCACGTCCTTGAACGCCTCGCGGCAACGCTGGGCGTAGACGATCGTGCAGCGATCCGGGCGCCGGCCGCCTTCGCCGCCCGGCGTATAGGCGTCGTCGTGGCGCAAGCGCCGGTCGGCCGTGTAGCGGTTGACCATCGAGTCCATGTTGCCGCCGGTGACGCCGAAGAAGACCTTCGGCTTTCCCAGCGTCTTGAACGGCTCGGCCGAATGCCAGTCCGGTTGCGCGATGATGCCGACCCGAAAGCCCTGCGCTTCCAGCAACCGGCCGATGATCGCCATCCCGAAGCTCGGATGGTCGACATAGGCATCACCCGTCACCAGCACGATGTCGCAGGCATCCCAGCCGAGCGCCGTCATCTCGGCGCGGCTCATCGGCAGGAACGGCGCCGCCTTGCCGGGATGTGCCCGGTGGCGGGGCCAGGAACTCAAGGGTTTTGCGGCGTTGGCGATGGTATCCATGGCGCCCACGCATAAGCCGGGTGTGCCGCAAATTCAATCGATCGGCCCATCAATTTCTGCCTGTTGCCGTGGCGAGTATGGCCAGGCTCGGGCGAGACAAGCCGCGAGAACGCTAAGCCGCATCGGACGCGGATGTGACAAGCAGCCCCCCTTGTCTGATCCGTGGCCGAATGGTTCCATCGGCTCTATACACGCTGGGGTGGCAGGGGGCGATGATGGCCAGATCTGAACGAGATGCGCTTGCGGAATCAGCGCTCCCTGCGGCGCTCGTCACACGCAGCGATCTGCCTGTGCCGCTCGCTCACCCCGCGCGAAGCTTCTTCGGCGGCCTCCCCAAGCTGCCTCCGGCGTTCGAATGGCCGAGAGCAGACGTCAGGGCGAATGAGAAGTTGGAGACCGTCGCGCTTAGCTTCGTTGCACAGATCGACCTGGCAGACCTGCCGCGCTCCATACCGTCGCCACTCCCAAAGGTTGGTACCCTCTATTTCTTCTGTAGTTCGGTGTTTGTCGGTGAAGACCGGCCTCCATGCCGCGTGCTCTATTCCCCCGCACATGGTGGCGCGTATGCCGAACGGTCGCCGCCACCTGATCTTATGCCGCTCGGCGGCAGCGACGGCGACGCCCAGGTCAAATGGCTCGACCCGGCCGTCGATTTTCATTCCAGGGTCGAGTTCAAATACCCTCTTTCCTTTCAGCCGTTCACCGACTTCTACTTCCACGAGGACCCGGTGGGAGGCGAGCTCTTCGTCGAGTCATTGTGTCGGGCGTTGGGCCCGGGCGAGCCAAAGCAAGCGGACCTGCTCCAGTTTCGTGCGATGGATGCATATGCCAAGGATGAGGATTGGCCGTTCAACTGGTTGCTTATGACGTATGTCGTTCGCTCGGTGTTGTCGCTCATCCAGGATGACTTCAGACCGCGATCCTACAAGCCCCTCGGCGACCAGGCGGCTACGGAGTTGCGCCGTCTTCGTGCCGGTGCCATCCGATGGCTTGAGCGCTGCCGGACATTGACCTCACTGGATCGCCTCGAGGCCGATGCAAAAGCGGGCTTTCGCAGTTGGTGGTTCGACGTTGCGCAGACATACGAGAGGTTGGACGAGCAAGTATTCACCTATCCTCACAAAATCCCGGCCAACCTCGGTTATGCCATTAATCACACCGTCCGTTGCATGGCGACCCAGGATCCCGAGGCGTGCGACGATGTCCCTCACGAGTACATCGCAAATCTCGCCCGGCAAAATCATTGGAAAACGCCGACGGTGAAGGACGGGCAATACCGCCATTTCAGCACCGCGCTTCATCAGATGCTGGGCTATGGCAGCGGTCCACAGGATGCAACGGAGGAGCACCTTGAGGACATCCTGTTGCTCCAGATTGGGGGAGACCTCGCGTTCTTCGACTGGCACGCCAACATCGGCTGCGTGCTGCATTTCTGGATTGATCCCGATGCGCTCGCAAGGCTCGATTTCTCGAACGTCGTGGCCACCTACGAATGCGACTAGCATGCTGTGACACGCAGCCGCGCCGCGCTTGCGTTCCAAAAGACGGCGCGCAATCAGTATCAATCATGGCGGACATCTACGCGAACAGGACGCTCGGCGAGCGTCCTGCTTTATCTGTCGCGACGCAGGCACCGGCGCCTGGCGCGGGCGCATGAGCGAGATGAACCCACTTGCAGCGCCCGCGCTTGAGGTGAGGCCTCAGTTGCCGGCCACTTCCTTGATCCGCGCGATCATCTGATCGACGGCCTGCTCGACCGGCACCTTGTTGGTGACGATGGCGTTCACGGCCTTGATCCAGACGTTCTCGTTGTTGAGCGCCGTGAACTTGTAGTTCTTGCTCATCTCATAACCGCCGACGCCGGCGGCGAACTGATCGCGCTCGGCACGGCGATGCACGTCGCTATCCCAGAACGCGGACTTCTGGGCGGCGGTCTTGACCGGGAACCAGCGGCCGAGGGCGCCCTCGACATAGGGCTGCAGGTTCTCGTCGCGCAGCAGGAATGAGACGAACTCCTTGGCCCGCTCCTTGTTTTTGGCCTGCTCGAAGATCATGCCGACGGTCACCGACGCACGAGTGTGGACTGGCGTGCCGTCCGGTTTGTCTGGCCAGACGATGGTGCGGATGCGGTCATAGTAATTCTTCTTTGCCTCCTCGCGTTGCTCGGCGGTCAGCGTCTCGTTGCTGGCATCGTCCAGCCATTTGCCGGGAACGGAGATCGTCGAATTGTGCGTCATGATCGTCGTCTTGTTGTGGAAGGCGACGTTGTTGTCGGGATCCTTCCAGCTCGTGGCCGATTGCGGCGTGCATCCCTTGGCGGCAATCGCGACATAGTCCTTCATTGCAGCGACAAGGCCCGCCTTCACCTTGGGATCGTCGACCAGGAGCTTGCCGTTGTCGTCGACGAGCACAACGTTGTAGGCGTCCATGAACACGAGAAAGGAAATGAAGCTGTCGGTGGCGTCGACGCCCATGGGATGGCCGATGCCGTAGATACGCTTGCCGGTCGCTTTGCGCACGGCCGGCTGCGCCGTGTCGCACCAGAACGACCAGAAGCCCTTCCAGTCCTTCGGGATGTCCGTCTCCTTGAGACCTGCCTCCTCGAGCATGTCCTTCCAAAAGTGGAGATGCAGCGTCGCCTGCTTGACCGGGAAGGCGTAATAGGCCTTCGCTTTGGTCTTGTCGTTGTACAGCATGACGGTTTCGAGCGGATGCGGAGCGAACTCTCCCTTGATGGGCTCAAGGATGGAGCCGAGCTCCACGAGCTTGCCTTCGGAGGCCCACTTGCCGACGCCTTGGAAATTGTAGGTGTCCGCATAGGTCACGTCGGGCGGATTGCCGGAATCCAGCGCCGCCACCAGTTTCGGGATCATGTCCTGCGTCGCATATTGCGACAGCTCGACCTTCACGCCGCTCTTGGCCTCGAACTTCTTGATGACGTCGAGCAGCGCGTCTTCCTCGGCCTTGTAGTAGCCCTTGTTCCACCACACGACGAGCTTTTCCTCGGCGCTCGCGGTCGTTTGCGTCGTCCATGCCGTGCCCAGAAGCACCGACATCGCCACGGCGCAGGTCCTGATCGCCTTCCTGTAACCACTCAACACTTCGCGTTTCCTCTCTTTGGTTAGGATTGTCTCGTAACTACCCCCGCCACGGGGCAGGGCCGGTGAATCGATCTCGATCCTCGGCCATGTGGCTCGGAGCAGGCCCGATGCGAGCGGGTTCAAGCGATCTGGAGCGTTTGTGCATAGGTCTTGCCCGAATTGTTGATGTGCGTGGTCATCAGCTTCGCGAAAGCTGCGAAGTCGCCGCGCTCGAACAGGCGCAGCAGCGTCCGGTGCTGTTCGAAGGATTCGGGCGTTCGTACGTCGATCGGCGAGCTCAGATTGGTGCGCAGCGTCGCGACGCGCCCGGAGACGAGTTGATAGGATTCCTGAAGGTAGCGATTGCCGCAGTGGGCGAACAGCGCTTCGTGCATTGCGGTGTCCCCGCGCCCATAGGCGACGTTGTCCTTTGCCGCGACCGCCTCCTCCATCCCGGCGATTGCGGCCTCCATCGCCGCGCCCGCGCCCGCGCGGTCGTGCGCAAAGGCAAGCTCGGCGGCCTTGGGCTCGATCACGATCCGGAACGTGCAGAGCGCTGTGATGTCCTCCGCGCTCGGGGTAAAGACGAAGCTGCCGACCTGCGGCCGGATCACCACGAGGCCCTGCGCCTGCAACTGTCCCATCGCCTCGCGCACCGGGGTGCGGCTGACGCCGAAGGATTGCGCGACCATCTCTTCGGAAATCGCCGCGCCGAGCGCGAACTCGCCGTCGATGATGCCCTGACGCAGGCGCAGCATCACGCGCTGCGCCAGCGATTTCGGCGGGTCGAGCTTCAGCGACTTCATCGGGGTTCAGATGACCTTGCCGGGATTGAGCAGATGATCGGGATCGAGCGCGGCCTTCAGCGTGCGCATCAGCGCGATCTCGGCTTCGCTGCGGGCATGCCCGAGCCATTGCTTCTTCAGCGTGCCGATGCCGTGCTCTGCCGAGACGCTGCCGCCCATCTCGCGCACGAGGCCATAGATGATCGCGTCCAGCGCGTCCTTCGGCTGGCGCTCGGTCGGCAGGCCCGTCACCCAGGACACCAGGTGTAGATTGCCGTCGCCGATATGGCCGTAATAGACGCTCTCGCAGCCCTCGATGCCGTCGGCGAGCGCTGTCTTGCAGCGCGTGACGAACTCATCCATGCGCTTGACCGCAAGGCCGATGTCGTAGGAGAGGTGCGGCCCCAGCACCTGGCCGAACTCGGAACAGATGTCGCGCACTGCCCAGAGTTTCTGCGTCTGCGCCAGCGATTGGGCGACGGCGGCGTCCGCGAGCAGGCCGCGCTCCAATAGCTCTTCAAGCCAGGCCTGGAAGCGCGGCGCATCGATGCTCTCGTCCGTGCCTTGCGCTTCGACCAGTACGTAAAGTCCGTGACCAGCCGCGACCGGCGGCTTGACGCCCGCGCGCGCCGTGATCACCTCCCAATAATCCGGCCACATCACCTCAAAGGCCGACAGCAGCGGGCCGAGGCCGGAGCGCGCGGCATCGAGCAGCGCGACCACGGCGGCATAATCCTTCAGCGCGCACAGCGCGGCCATGGTCGAGCGCGGCTTTGGAAACAGCCGCAGCACCACGCGCGTGATGATGCCGAGCGTGCCTTCCGAGCCGATGAAGAGATGCTTCAGGTCGTAGCCGGCATTGTTCTTCATCAGCTTGTTGAGATTGGTGATGATGGTGCCGTCCGGGAGCGCGACCTCGAGCCCGAGCACCAGCTCGCGCGTCATGCCATAGCGGATCACGCGGTTGCCGCCGGCATTGGTGGAGAGATTGCCGCCGATCGCGCAGGACCCGCGCGATCCCAGATCGAGCGGAAAGAAGAAGCCGGCCTCATCGGCCGCCTTCTGGATCGACTCCAGCGGCGTGCCGGCCTTCACCGTCATGGTCGCGGACGCGCGATCGATCTCCTCGATGCCGGTCATGCGCTCCAGCGAGATCGCGACCCAGCCGGGCTCGGGCGAGGCACCGCGGCACAGGCCGGTCAATCCGCCCTGCGGCACGAACGGCAGGCTTGCCCTGCGACAGGTCGCAATCGCAGCGGCAACGCCGGCCGCATCCACCGGGCGGATCACCGCGAGCGGCGTTTGCGGCAGGCTCGCGCTCCAGTCGTTGCAATTGCGCGCGGGCACCTCCTTGCCGATCAGCACGGCTTGCGGGCCAAGCCGGTCGCGCAGATCGCGCAGCATGTCCTCGGGGCTTTCGAGCAGCGTCGTCATGTCGATGCGGAGCCTTCTTTGTACGGCGCGGTGCGAGGTCTGGCGCTCGCCCATGCATTTTTGGCGGCGCGACCCGCCTGACGGGAGGATTGTGATTAGCTTGTATGTAAGGTACAAGAAACTCGAGGGAACGCCAAGCGAGTTTCGCGCTTCTCAAAAAGATAAAGACTGATCAAAGCCTTAGGCCGGCAGAAGAGGATATGTCATGACGGACGCAATTCGCGGATTCTGGGTGGCCACGCCGACGCCGCTGACGGCCGATGGGGCCGCGGATCCTGCCCGGTTGGGGGAACATGCGCTTCGGCTCTTCAAGCAGGGCGTCAACGGCGTCGTCATCTTCGGCACCACCGGCGAAGGTACCTCGTTCAACGTCGCCGAGCGGGTTGCGACCGTCGAGGCGCTGCTCAAGGCTGGCGTCGAGGCCGACCGCATCGGCATCGGAGGCGGCTTTCCCGCGATCACCGACAGCATCGCCCTGACGCGTTCGGCGTTGAGCCTCGGCCTGCGCCACGTGCTGGTGCTGCCGCCCTATTTCGATCGCAGCGTCACGCCTGAAGGAATTGAGGACGCGTTCGCGGCGATTCTCGATGGCGTCGCGGACGATCGCCTGCGCGCCTATCTCTACCACATCCCGCAGGTCTCCGGCGTCGCCATCCCGACGACGGTGGCATCGAGCCTTCGCAAGCGCTTCGGCAAGCTCGTTGCCGGCCTCAAGGACTCCAGCGGCGACTTCAAGCAATTCCAGGCATTCCGTGCAGCGGCCCCCGAGCTCGCCATCACCGTGGGAAATGAAGCCGACATCACCCGCGCCATCGCGGCGGGCGGCGCCGGCACCATCTGCGGCATGGCCAACATCGTGCCCGAACTCGTCAAGGGCATGGTCGACGGCAAGGACGTCGGAGCGCGCATGCAGGCGGCGATCGATATCGTCGTCAAGACGCCGTCGTTGGTCGCGACGCTGAAAGCGATCCTCTCCGCACAGACCGCCGATCCCGGCTGGCTGCGCGTGCGTCCGCCGCTTCGTGGCCTCTCCGACGGCAAGGCGCTGAAGGCGAAGATCGACGCGCTCGTGAGTCCCGCGATCGCGTGACGCGACCAAACCTTTCTCGCCTTCGCGACGACCGATGAGCATTCGCGGAGGTCACGAATGGTCATGGTCCGGTCCTTGCTTCCTTTCATCGTCTGGGGCGCGGTCGCCTTGACGCCAGCGCTCGCCGCGCCACTCTGCAAGGAGCCGGAACTGGGCGGCAGGGACGCACCGATGCTGTCGCCGCCCATGGCGAACGTCGTGACCGGAGCGGGACGACTGCAATTATACTCGGCTCCGAACCTCGCCTGTGCGATGAACGGCATCTTCGTCATTCCCAAGGACGAATTGATTGCCTACGCCCAAACCGACGACGGTTGGGCCTCGGTGATGTACACGAACCCCAGAAACGGAAATGCCGTGTCCGGCTGGGTCAGATCGGCGCGGCTGAAGGAAACGGGAACAGCCGGCCCGAAGCAGTGAGCGCGCGGAGCGGCTAGCCAAGGCCGCGGCAATGGTTCAAAAACGGCAGGCTCATTCTCGCGAGGACCCGCCGCTCCATGAAGCTTCCCACGGTCACCCCTGCAGATATCCGTCGCGCGCTGCTACTGCGCGAGGAGATCGCGCTGCTCGATCTCAGGCATGAAGCGGCGTTTGCGACTGGCCATCCCCTGTTCGCCGCCAACATGGCGGAGGGGCGCATCGCGATCGAGGCCGAGACGCGGCTGCCGCGCAAGGACGTGGCAATCGTCCTGTATGATGACGGCGAAGGTCTGGTCGCGACGGGCGCCGAACGGCTGCGGGCGCTCGGCTACACAAATGTCGGCGCGCTCGACGGCGGCCTCAACGCGTGGCGGGCGGCAGGTCACGAGGTGTTCGAGGACGTCAACTCCTATGCCAAGGCCTTCGGCGAGCTTGTCGAGGCGCGCCGTCACACGCCCTCGCTCAGCGCCGACGAGGTCGCAAGCCTGATTGCCGGCAAGGCCAATGTTGCGATCCTCGATGTTCGCCGCTTCGACGAATATGCGACCATGAATATCCCGGGCTCGGT
Source organism: Bradyrhizobium sp. UFLA05-109 (assembly GCF_054185165.1). Classification (NCBI taxonomy): domain Bacteria; kingdom Pseudomonadati; phylum Pseudomonadota; class Alphaproteobacteria; order Hyphomicrobiales; family Nitrobacteraceae; genus Bradyrhizobium; species Bradyrhizobium sp. UFLA05-109. Next base: position 26,544 of record NZ_JBBIAR010000051.1, read on the forward strand.
CAGCGTGCCCGGCGCCGAGCTCGTGCTGCGGGCGGGCCGTGCGGCGCCCGATCCCGACACCACCATCATCGTCAATTGCGCCGGTCGCACGCGCTCGATCATCGGCACGCAGTCGCTGATCAATGCGGGCGTCCCGAACAAAGTGCGCGCGCTGCGCAACGGCACGATCGGGTGGACGCTCGCCAAGCACACGCTCGAGCACGGTGCCGGGCGGCGCGGTGCGATCGGGTCGTTCGAAGGCGCCGCGGCCAATGCCCGCGACGTCGCCTATCGTGCGGGCGTTCGCCACATCGGCGCGGGTGAGGCGGCGGCGCTCGCTGCTCAACCTCATCGAACGCTGTATCGCTTCGATGTGCGCGACGCCGAGGACTATGCGATCGGTCACCTCGCCGGCTTCCGCCACTACGCGGGCGGCCAGCTCGTTCAGGAGATCGACATGGCAGCGCCCGTGCGCGGCGCGCGCATCCTCCTGACCGACGACAAAGGCGTGCGCGCCGACATGACGGCGTCATGGCTTGCGCAGATGGGCTGGGAAGTCTACGTGCTCGAAGGTGGCTATGACGGCGCACTCGAGGTAGGCCCACCGCAGGTGTTGCCCAAGCCGGATCCCGTGCATCGGTACAGGCGTCCCTACGAGGGCACCGATGTCGCGGAAAGCGCGATGCAGGCCTATCTCGACTGGGAATACGGCCTCGTCGAGCAGCTCCGCCGCGACGCGACGCACGGATTTTACGTGATCTGAGCGCACCCGGGCAGACCCATACCCGCCATCTTGCCTCCACTTGAAAATCATATTGTCTTCCGCCCCGCCTGCGACTAAGCCGCGCGAAGGCGATATCCACGGAGACCGCATGCCAGCCACAGGCCAGACCCCAGAGCGGACCGCGAAAGCCCTGCTGCTTGAAGGTGTCAATGACAGCGCAGTGGACCTGTTCAAGGGCGCCCGTTTCACCAATGTCGAGCGGCTGACCAAGGCACTCGATGGCGAGGCGCTGCGGCAGGCGATGCAGGGCGTTTCGCTGCTCGGCATCCGCTCGCGCACCCAGCTCACCGAGGACGTGCTCGCCTCGGCCGACCAGCTCCTTGCAGTCGGCTGCTTCAGCGTCGGCACCAATCAGGTCGATCTGCTCGCCGCCCGCAAGCGCGGCATTCCCGTCTTCAATGCGCCGTTCTCCAATACGCGCAGCGTCGCCGAGCTCGTCATCGGCGAGATCGTGATGCTGCTGCGGCAGATCTTTCCGCGCTCGGTGGCGGCGCATGAGGGCGGCTGGGACAAGTCGGCGACCGGCAGCCGCGAAGTGCGCGGCCGCACGCTCGGCATCATCGGCTACGGCAATATCGGCTCGCAGCTCTCGACGCTCGCCGAAGCCATGGGCATGCGGGTGATCTTCTTCGACCGGACCGACAAGCTGCGTCACGGCAATACCGAGCCGGTCGAGAAGCTTGAGGACCTCCTGGCCCAGAGCGACGTAGTCAGCCTCCATGTGCCGGAAACGCCGGAGACCGCGGGCATGATCGGCGAGCGCGAGCTGCGGCTGATGAAGCCGGGTTCGTTCCTGATCAACAACAGCCGCGGCACCGTCGTCGATCTCGATGCGCTGGCGCGCGCCTTGCGCGATGAGCACGTCGCCGGCGCCGCCATCGACGTCTTCCCGGTCGAGCCGTCCTCGAACGCCGATCGCTTCAAGAGTCCGCTTCAGGGCCTGAGCAACGTGATCCTCACGCCGCACATTGGCGGCTCCACGGAAGAGGCGCAGGAGCGGATCGGCGGCGAGGTGGCCCGCAAGCTCGTCGACTATTACGTCACCGGCTCGACCATGGGTGCGGTCAATTTCCCTGAGGTGCAGCTCCATCTCCGCCCCACGGGTGCCCGCTTCAGCCACGTCCACCGCAACGTGCCGGGCATGCTGCGCCGGCTGAACGAGGTGTTTTTGCAGCGAGACGTCAACATCGCCGCCCAATATTTGGAGACGCATGGCGAGCTCGGCTATGTCGTGCTCGATGCCGACCTCGGCGGCCAGGATTCGAATGAGCTGCTCCAGCAGATCCGCGCGCTCGACGGAACGATCGGGGCGCGGCTGGTGTTCGAGCACTGACGGGCGAATGGACTGAGCGCTTTTCGTATCACGACGCTGTGACGCGTTCGGGCGGGCTGCGCTGTTGCGTGGCCCGCCTTCTGCTTTCTACACTACCTGTGGTTACCTGGGGGCGCTGAAGGCAAAGCTCATCTAACAAGTCTCGTCTAAAGTCTCATCGAACTTGAGCTTAAGTTGCTGAGTGCGGACACGATGGCCCGAGACCACATACCGATCGACCTTGCACTTCAGGGCGGAGGCTCGCACGGCGCGTTCACCTGGGGCGTGCTCGACCGTCTCCTCGAGGAGACATGGTTTGATGTCGTCGCGATCTCCGGGACCTCCGCCGGTGCGATGAACGCGGCGGTGCTGGCCGACGGATGGACGGCGGGCGGCGCCAAGGGGGCGCGTGAGGCGCTGGATCAATACTGGCGCCGTGTTTCGCGCGCCGCGGCATTCAGTCCGTTGCAGCGCTCGCCGCTCGATCGCCTGATGGGGCGCTGGACGCTCGACACCTCGCCGGCCTATATCTTCACCGATCTGATGTCGCGGCTGTTCTCGCCCTACGATCTCCCGGTCGACTATAATCCTCTGCGCAAGGTGCTCGCCGAGAGCATCGATTTCGAACGCCTCGCGCGTTCCGAGATCAAGCTGTTCATCACGGCGACGCGGGTGCGCACCGGCCGGGGCCGGATCTTTCGCAACGCAGAGATCACGGCCGACGTTCTCCTGGCCTCGGCCTGCCTTCCGACCATGTTCCGTGCCATCGAGATCGACGGCGAGCCCTACTGGGACGGCGGCTTCGCCGGCAATCCGACGATCACACCGCTGGTCCGTGAAAGCGACGCCTATGATACCATCCTGGTGCAGATCAATCCGACGGAGCGGCCGGAAGACCCGCGCACCGCGGCGGAGATCCTCAACCGGCTCAACGAGATCTCGTTCAACTCGCCGCTGATGAAGGAGTTGCGCATGATCGCGCTGCTGCGTCAGGCGGCCGATCCAGGAAGTGGCGAGGGCGCGCGCTGGGCGCGGATGCGGACGCACCGGATCAAGAGCGACATCCTGACGAAGTTCGGTGCCTCCTCCAAGCTGAACGCGGAGTGGGAGTTCCTCTCGATGCTCCGCGACGAAGGCCGGCTGGCTGCGAGCGAATTCCTCGAACGTCATCGCGAGGACGTCGGCCGGCGCTCGACCGCCGATCTCGATGTTCTCCTGGCGGAGTGCTGAGACGTGGGGCTTCTCGGCATTCTCGTCGGGCTCGGCCTGCTCGTGGTGCTGGCCTTCCGCGGCTGGAGCGTCCTGCTGCTCGCCCCGTTCGCGGCGCTCGTGGCCGCGGCATTCGGCGGCGAGCCGCTGCTCGCCAATCTGACGCAGGTGTTCATGGCGAGCGCCGCGGGCTTTTTGGCGCAGTTCTTTCCGATCTTCCTGCTCGGTGCCGTCTTCGGCAAGCTGATGGATGACAGCGGCGCAGTGACGGCAGTCGCCACCTTCATGGCACAGCGGCTCGGCGAGCAGCGCGTGATCCTCGCCGTCGTGCTGGCCGGTGCGCTGGTCACCTATGGCGGCGTCAGCCTGTTCGTCGCCTTCTTCGTCATCGCGCCGATGGCACAGTCGCTGTTCCGCGCAGCCTCGATTCCACGCCGGCTGATCCCGGCGGCGATCGTGCTGGGGACCTCGACCTTCACGATGTCGGCGCTGCCGGGCACGCCGTCGATCCAGAACGCGATTCCGATGCCGTTCTTCGGCACGACGCCGTTCGCCGCACCCGGGCTCGGAATCATCGCTTCCCTCGTCATGCTCGGCACGGGCTTGTGGTGGCTGCAACGGGCGGAAGCCGCAGCTCGCCACGCCGGCGAAGGTTTTGGCGCAGATACGCACGAGGCTGCCGAGAACATCGTCGACGATGAATTGCTACGCGAGCGCGCGACGCTCGCCCGCGAATTCGATCCGGCGGAGATCCGCCATGGGCGTCGCAGCGAGGCACAGGCGCCGGTATTGAGCGCCATCCTGCCGCTCGTCGTCGTCGTGGCCGTCAATCTCGTGATGTCGCTATTGGTGTTGCCGCGGCTGGATTTCTCATACCTGGCCGAGCAGCGCTGGGGCGGCACGTCCTTGCCCGCGGTCGCCGGCGTATGGTCGGTCTCGGTCGCGCTCGCCACCGCGATCGTCGTGGCCATAGCCATGAACTGGCCGAGGCTCGCATCGTTGCGGCAGACGATGGATGCCGGCGCGAATGCGTCCGTCCTGCCGGCGGTGAGCGTTGCAAGCCTGGTCGGATTCGGTGCCGTCATCGCTGCGCTGCCGACCTTTGAGACGGTGCGCGACTGGGTGCTTTCGATCGAGGGCGGACCGCTGGTGTCGCTTGCGGTCGCGACCAACATTTTGGCGGCACTGACCGGCTCGGCGTCCGGTGGCCTCACGATCGCGCTCGATGCGCTCGGCCAGACCTATGTGGACCTCGCCGCGCGAACCGGCGTCGACCTCGCGCTGATGCATCGCGTGGCGGTGATCGGTTCGGGAACGCTGGATATCCTGCCGCACAACGGCGCGGTGGTCAGCCTGCTCGCGATCTGCGGCCTGACCCATCGCGAGAGCTACCTGGATATCGTGATGGTCGGCATCGTCTCGTCGCTGCTGGCGCTGGTCATCGTCATCGCGCTCGGCAGCGTCGTGGGATCGTTCTAACGGCGGGCCATCGGGCGCTTGCGATTGACGGACGGCCGCACGTTGCGTTGAATGCGCGCGCTTGTCGTTCATAACAGAAAAGTCCGAGTGGAAGCGATGACGCGTTCTGAGATCAGCGTAACCGTGTGTTTCGCGAGCCTGCTGGTGGCGTTGGCTCATGTCGACGGCGCATCCGCGCTGACGCTGGCCGAGGATGCCGACACCGTCTGCAAGGGTCTTGCTTCGGACGCTGGTGCCGTCAAGATCGACTCGGCATCGCTCCAGGCGCCGTCGCCGCTCACCGTTGCCGAACGCGGACCGATGCCGTCGGGACCTGTCACCCCGGCCAGTCCTGCTTTCTGCAAGGTGCTCGGTCACATTGAACCTGTGGACCCGAAAGCGCCGCCGATCAAGTTCCAGCTCAACCTGCCGGTCGAGTGGAACGGCCGCTCGGTGCAATATGGCGGCGGCGGATTCAACGGCGTCCTGATCACCGGACTCGGGTTGCCGCCGGCCTATCCCTTCGACAAGCCGTCGCCGCTTGCGCGCGGCTTCGTCACCTATGGCACCGATTCCGGCCATGAGGCCAAGCCGGGCGAGCCGCCTCAGGCCTTCGCGCTCAACGACGAGGCATTCGAGAACTTTGCCCACCGCGCCTACAAGAAAGTGCGCGACGCCGCTGTCACGCTAATGGAGCGCGCCTACGGCAAGGGGCCTGAGAAGCTGTACTTCATGGGCTCTTCCGAGGGCGGCCGCGAAGGTCTGACCATGGCGCAGCGTTACCCGGCGGATTTCGACGGCATTTTTTCGCGCGTGCCGGTCATCAACTGGGTCGGCCTGCAGCATGCCGGCACCCGGTCGGGGCTGGTGACCATGGGCGACGGCTGGATCCGTCCGGCCCAGGTGAAGCTCGTGGGCGACGCCGTGCGCGCCGCCTGCGACAAGGCCGACGGCTCAGCCGATGCGTTGGTGGAGAATCCCGTCGGCTGCAAAGCGACCTTCAAGCCACAGACGTTGCGCTGCGCGAGCGGACAGAGTGACGACCGATGCCTCACCGACGCGCAGATCAAGGCGATCGACACGCTGCACGGCGCTTACAAATTCCCGTTCCCGCTCGCCAACGGGCTCGATGATTATCCGGGCTGGGGCGTGTCGGGCGAGGATACGCCATCCGTCGGCCCGACCGGCGGATGGACGGCCTGGTGGCTCGGCACCGCGGCGCCTGCGCAGCCGCCGGCCCCGACCAATGGCATCGCCTGGGTCTACGGTGCGGGCACCCTTCAATATATCTTCGCGCGCGATCCCAAGCTCGACGTCACCACCTACAGGCCCGAAGATCACAAGGCGCGGCTGCTCGAGGTGTCCCAACTGATGGACTCGACCAATCCCGATCTCAGCCGCTTCCGCGAGCATGGCGGCCGGCTGATCATGCTCGAGCACATGGCCGACTATGCGCAGAGCCCCTATGCCGGCATCCGCTATTTCGAGAACGTCGAGCGTCTGATGGGGTCGGCGACGACGGACCTGTTCGTAAGGCTCTACACGGCGCCCGGCGTCGACCATGTCGGCTCCGGCGCGCCGGCCAATATCGACATGCTGAGCGTGCTGGTCGACTGGGTCGAGCACGATAAGGCGCCCGGCGATCTCGAGGTCACCGAGCAGAAGGTCGAGGCGCCGGCGTTCTCGGTTGTGCGCGCGCTGCCGCTGTGCCGCTGGCCAGCCTGGCCGCATTACAATGGCGGCCCGGTGACGGAGGCAGTGAGCTTCTTCTGCGCGCAGTGACGGAGTGCGCCGGATGCGGATAGCTGGTGCGAGGGCTGCGGGGACCGCCTCGCACGAACCGATCGTGACCTCGATCTTCTTGGCAGGTTTCTGCGCCAGCGTCTCGAACGGGTTCCACGTTCCCTAGAGAACTTGGGTTGGTGTGCGCGCGACCTGTCGTTGATTTCTCTCAAATTCGTTGAAGATCGCACCGGTGTCGCGGTGCAAGTTCCCGTGCTCACGTATTGGTAAGCGCAGCACGCATTTGGCCGTGGCAGGCTCGCGTTGATTTGAATCAACCCGCCGGCGGGTGAGGGGTTGAATATCGAAGCGAAAGCTGGAGCGTTGACATGAGCGGCCTGATGATTCCCCACGGCGCCTTCGTCTTCATCGGCGACGGCTGCAAGGCGCTGTTCCTGCGCAACGAAGGCAATCCCGCGCAGCCGAACCTGAAAACCGAGGACGTGTTCGCAGATGAGAATCCGCCGACGCGCGAGCAGGGGACCGATCGTCCCGGCCGTGTCAGCAAGCCGACAGGGCAAAGGGCGGCCGTCGAGCCGACCGACTGGCACGATATCGAGGAGCATCGCTTCGCCCGGCGTGTCGCAGCCGCGATGGAGCAGCTCGTCCGCGAGCGCGACGTGAAGGCGCTCGTCGTCATTGCACCGCCGCGTGCACTGGCAGACCTGCGCGCCGCGTTTCATGCGGACGTCAAGGCGCGCATCGTCGGCGAACTGCCCAAGGATCTGACGCGGCTTCCGGTCGGCGACATTGCCCGGCACCTCGCGGCGGAGTACTAGAGCACTCCAAAGCGCGATGAGATTGGAATGAATCGTCATCGCGCTTTAGGTGCTTGTTTGAGCATGATCTCCGCGCAAACGCGTTCCGCGTTTGTCGCGAGGGAAAACCGCTTCACACTTTTCCGGATCATGCTCCAGCGGCGAGAACGGTGATCATCCCGCCGCCATCGCCTGTGCGCCGCCGAGCAGCTGCGCATTGAGGCGGCCGCCGGAGAACAGCATGTCGTCGAGCGCCTCATTGATGTCGGCGGAGATGACGGAACTGCCGCCGTCGCGGGCCAGGCTCGCCTGTGCCAGCCGCCGCATCAATTCCTTGATGAAGGCGCAACTCGTGCCCTCACTGCGCCGCGCCGCTTCGGCGACGATGGCGTCATCGAGCGGCAGCCCCTTGCCGTAGAGCCGTACCAGCTTGCTGCGGCCGATCTCGTTGGGGAGAGGCACTTCGATGGCCTGGTCGATGCGGTCGGGCCGGCCGGCGAGCGCATCTTCGAGGTCCTCCGGCCGGTTGGTGGTCAGGACGAAGAGGATGTCTGCGTCCTCCTTCAGCCCGTCCATCTCGTTGAGCAGCCTGTTCAGAAGGGGCTCCTCGCATGGCCCCATGTCATCGCGGTCGCGGGCGATGAGATCGACATCCTCGATCACCACCATCGAGGGCTGAAGCAGCCGCGCCAGGCTCATATAGGCGCCGAGAAGGCCCATTTGCTCGGCGGTGATGATCAGGGTCGTATGCCCGGGCAAATGCGCCGCGAGATACCGGATCGTGTGCGTCTTGCCGGTGCCTGGCGGGCCGTACAGCAAAATGCCCTTGCGCGTCGACTGACCGAGCCTGCGCAATTGATCGCGGGTCCCGACGAATCTCAGGACGTTGCGATCGAGCAGCCGCAAGGTCTGCTCCGGCAGGATCACCTCGTCGCGTGCGACCGGCGGCAGGCGGTGTACGGTGATGCCGCGCGAGAGGCCGCGATAATCTCGGTCGGCGTCGAGCGAGAGAATCTTGCCGCGATAGGTGCGCGCGGTCTGCACAGCCTGCTCCAGCTCGCCGAAGCATCGCTGGACGAGGGCCGCGCCCGCGGCGCCAGAGGGCACGGCGAGTTCGATCCGGATTCCGGACTCGCGGCTGAACTCGCGATGCGCACAGAGCAGCACGGCGTAGCGGAGATCACCCTGCGCGCACAGCCACAGCCCGTTGTCGAGGCACTTGGCGGGGTTCTTCTCGCCAATATCGACATCGAAATACTGGAGCGGTGCGATCGCCTGCGCATTGCGGCCTTCGCGCAGAAGCCGCGCAATCGACAGCGTTTCGTAGCGTTGCTCGTCATTGATGCCGAACAGCCGGACGGCGGAAGCGAACAGGCGGTCGATGCCCGCCTGGACGTCTGCGCGCATGTGTCCCGGAAACTGGCGAACCGTGGTCACGAGCTTGCTGCGTGGAACGCCGGCAAAATGCCGGTCCAGAACCTCGCAGGCATATTCGAACTCCTCTTCCTTCGGCTCCTCGCCGGAGTTACCTGCGGCACGCATGCAGTCGCTGCACAGCCAGATCGTCCGGCCCCCGAGTCGCACGTCGGTCTGCGCCTCGGGCTTGCCGCAAAGCTCGCAGGTCGTCTTGACCGGTTCGAGTGTGATCCGCAGGCCGTGACCTGCAAATTGAATGTGCTGCAGCGCGGATTTGAGCAGTGCGTCGGCGACGGACCGCGGGTAGGGACCGCAACCGGCCTTTTCCTCCTGCTCGATCCTGGTGATCAGCGCGACCGCCTCGCGCTCGGACTTACCGAAAACCCGCCGCAGCAATTCGATCACGAATTCGTCTGGCGTATCTTCGTCATCATGAATCACGAGCTGGGCCGGCCCGCCATCGCCGTGCATATCACTCATCATGAAATGAACTCCTGATACAACCTGTACTTGAATGGAACAAAGGAAGAACACAAAAAAAGACGGCCGTCAAGCGTGACGGCCGCTCAAAAATAAGTGGTCGAGGCTTAGTGCGCCGGGCCGCCCGCCGCCTTCACGCTCCGCGTCAGCAGCACGGCCAGCGCGGCCAGCACCAGCATCACGCCGATCACGGCAAAGGTGTCGGAAAAGCCCATTACCAGCGCCTGGCGCTTCACCAGCTTGCCGAGCGCGATGACGGCCTGCTCGTGCGCGGCGTTGGGATCCGGCACGCCATGGGCGACGAAATAGTTCGTGAGCTGCGCGATGCGGCTGCGGACCTCCTCGCGGCCGAGCGTCACGGATTGGCCGATGATGTTGGAATGAAATTGCTCGCGCTTGGTAACGATGGTCGCGAGCACGGCGGTGCCGATCGCGCCGCCGAGATTGCGCATCATGTTGGAGATACCGGAGGCGGCGGCCGCATCCTGCGGTGCGACGCTACCGAGGCTGAGCGCTGAGAGCGGCGCCAGCGTCAGTGCCTGACCGACCGCGCGCACGACGTTGGGCGCGAGGAACTGATCGCCCGCATAATCGAGCGACATCATGATGTTCATGAAGGAGCTCGTGGCGAACAATAGCAGGCCGACGGTCGCGATATAGCGGGCGTCGAAGCGCTGCATCAGCTTCGGCACCAGGGGGATCAGGAGAAGCTGCGGCAGGCCGGTCCAGGCCAGCACGTTGCCGATCTGCTCGGCATTGTAGCCTTGCACCTGGCCGAGATAGGCGGGCAGCAGGTAGACCGAGCCGAACAGGGCGAAGCCGAGGAAGACCGAGGCGATCGTGCCGATGCCGAAATTCCATTGCGTCAATAGCCGCAGGCGCAACAGTGGCTTTTCCACGACCAGCTCATTGTAGATGAACAGTGCGAGGCTGACGGCCGCGACAATGGCAAGCCGCACGATGAAGGGCGAGCCGAACCAGTCGTCCTTGTTGCCTTCCTCGAGCACGGCCTGGAGCGAGGCCAGGCCGACCGCCATGGTGGCGATGCCGAACCAGTCGCCTTCGCGCAGCAGGCCTAGCTGAAGCGGCTGCCGCTCCAGCGCGAAGAACAGCGTCGTGACCATGACCGCGGTCGGCACGACGTTGACGAAGAAGATCGTCTGCCAGCCGTAATTCTCAGTGAGATAGCCGCCGATGGTCGGGCCGATCGCGGGCGCAAAGGTCACCGCGAGCGAGAACATCGCGAGCCCGATCGGCTGCTGGCCCTTCGGCAGCTTGGTGAAGACCAGCGTGAACGCCATCGGGATCAGGACGCCGCCGAAAAAGCCCTGCAAGCCGCGCATCGCGATCATCGAGGGCAGGTCGTGGGTGAAAGCACAGGCGACCGAGAATGCCGCAAACAGCGTCGCAAAGCTCAGGATGATGTTACGGAACGAGAACACGCGCGACAGATAGTCGGTGAGCGGGATGACGATGATCTCGCCGATCAGATAGGACGTCGAGATCCAGGAGCCGTTGTCGACACCGGTGCCGATGCCGCCCTCGATATTGAGCAGCGAGGCGTTGGTGATCTGGATGTTCAGGATCGCCATGAAGGCGCCGATCATCGCCGCGAAGACGGCGATCCAGATCGTGGCGCTGGCGCGGTTCGGATCGGCGACGATGCGATCAGGCGTCGCGGCCGGAATCGAGCGTGCGGGTGCTGGGATTGCGAGGCTGTTGGACATGGCGCGACCCTCCGGAGGTCTGGTTTGCCTTAGTCTGGGTTGCCTTGGGTGCAGTCGCTGCCAGCGCGGCGGGAGCGCTGGAACGCGTCGCAATCGTCGGGATCACGGACATGCCCGGACGCAGCGCGATCGACGGCGCGCTCTCGGCATCGAGCGCGATCCTGACGGGGATCCGCTGAACCACCTTGGTGAAGTTGCCGGTGGCGTTGTCGGGCGGCAGCAGCGCGAACTCCTGACCGCTCGCGGGCGCGATCGAATCGACGTGCCCGTGCACGACCTGGCCCGGGAACATGTCGACCTCGATGTCGACCGTCTGGCCGGCATGCACGTTGGTGAGCTGGGTCTCCTTGAAGTTGGCGACCACATAGGCGCCGTCGGCAGGCACGATCGACATCAACTGCGTGCCGGCCTGAACGAACTGGCCGACGCGAAGGGTGCGGTTGCCGACCACGCCATCGATCGGGGAGACGATCGTCGTGTAGCCGAGATTGAGCTCGGCCTGGTGCTGCACGGCTTCCGCGCGGGCGAGAGCGGCCGTGGCCTGCACGATCTCGGCTTTCAACAGATCGACCTGCTTGAGGGCGGAGGCGAGATTGGCGGTGTCGCGCTGGATCGTCGCGTCCGCGCTGGCGTCGCGCGCCTGCGCCTGCTGCGCATTCTGCACGCTGCCGAAGCCCGTCGCGGCGAGGCCCGTGTAGCGCTTGTTCTCCTGGCTTGCGAAGGTCTTGGTTGCGGTGTCGACGTCGATCGTCGCCCTGGCGGCCGAGATCACCGCCTGCTGAACCTCGAGCTGCGCCTCCTTGCTCGTGATGGTGGCACTCGCGGCCGCAACGTCGGCGCGGGCCTGATCGAGCGCGACCTTGAAGTCGCGGTCGTCGATCCGGGCCAGCACCTGGCCCGCCTTCACATGCTCGTTATCGGCGACCTGCACCTGGACGAGGTAGCCGCTGACCTTCGGCGCGATGGTGGTGTTGTCGGCCTTCACATAGGCGTCATCGGTGGAGACGAGGTAACGGCCGACCGTCCAGTAGTCGTAACCGTACCAGCTCGCGCCGGCCAGCGCGGCAACTGCGACACCGGCAAGCAACAGCTTGCGAAGGCTGAGCTTTCTGGGCGGGGCGGACGCCGTTTCGGCCGGCAGCAGGCTCTGCGGCACGCTGGCCGGAACCCCTGTGGCTTCGATCTTGGATGGGCTGGCGTGGACGGTCATGGCGGCCTCCCTGAATTAGGAAACTTGACGATTTCCAAAATAGGGCTAAGTTGAAAACTGTCAATGGAATGACAGGCATCATGTAAAAACATGGCTCAGGAAAAACCTTCCAGCGAACTCCGCCCCCGTGGACGGCCGCCACTGCGCGATGACGGCGAGACGCGTCAAATCATCTTCGATGCCGCACGGCACGCTTTTGCCGAGAACGGCTACGCAGCGACCAGCACCGAGGAGCTGGCGCGCCGCGCCGGCATTTCCACCAAGACGCTCTATCGGCTGTTTCCGGCCAAGGCGGTGTTGTTCGAGGCCATGGTCGCCGATCGGCTCGACCGTCAACTCTCCGACGTCCAACTCAAGGGCATTGATCACGCCGACATCGCGGAGGCTCTTTCTACCGCGTTGCTCGCTTGCGCCGACCTCGCGCTCGATCCGGAGGTTGTCGCTATGCAACGCATCGTGCTCCAGGAATCCGCGGCGTTTCCGGATCTCGCCGTCACCTTCTATCGCAATGGTATCGCGCGCACCGCGGCCGCTCTCTCGCGCTGGCTGCGCGTCCAGGTGAAGGCAGAGCGCCTCGTGCTTGACGATGTCGAGGAGGCCGCGGGCATGCTGATCGGTATGGCCGTCTCGGCTCCTCAGCGCGCCGCGATCTATGGCGGTGTGCCGCTGCCATCACGCAAGGAGATCGAGCGTCGCGTCCGCACCGCCGCAGCTATTTTTCTGGACGGCTGTCGCGCCACAACGGCGTGACGCCCGCGCCGCTTTACAAGCTGGCCTCATCGATCTATATATTTCGCATGCGAAATAAATTGGAGCGCGCGTGACGGCGGCACGGCACCATCGGCTGATCTACCTCCTGAACGTCGCGCAGCGCCGGCTGCAGCGATTCATGGCGGCGCATCCGGAGAGCGAGGTGACGCCATCCCAGGCGGGGCTTCTGTTCATCCTCGGCCGGCAGGACGGCGCCTTGATGGGCGAGGCGGGGGCCGCGCTCGATCTCGGGCCGGCGGGCATCTCCGGCCTCGTCGACCGGATGGCCGCGGCAAGGCTGGTCGAGCGGCGGGCCGACCGCGAGGATGGCCGCGCCTGGCGCGTCTGGCTCACGCCCAAGGGCCGTGCGGTCGAGGTGCGGGCGAAGACGGCAGCAGCAGAAATCAATGCCGCGCTGACGGAAGGGTTTTCCAGCGCCGAGATCGACATCGTCGCGCGCTGGTTGACGAGCATTCAGACCAAGTTTCCACGAGCAACAGACGAATGAGAGGAGCCGTTCCATGACCGAGCATGTCCGGACTGAAATGACCAATGGCGTGCTGACGCTGACGCTGACGCGCCCTGACAAGAAGAATGCGCTGACCGACGCCATGTACGGCAAGCTCGCCGACACCATCGAGGGCGCTGAGACCGATCCGTCGGTCCGCGTGATCTTGATCCGTGGCGAAGGTGACATGTTCACGGCCGGCAACGACGTCAGCGAATTCGCCGCAGTCGCCACCGGCAAATCCGAGGGCAGCCGCAACGTCGTCAGGTTCATCCAGTCGCTGGCGCGCTGCACGCGCCCGCTGGTTGCGGCCGTCCAGGGCCGCGCGGTCGGGGTCGGCACCACGATGCTTCTGCATTGCGATCTCGTCGTGCTTGCCGACAATGCGCTGTTGTCGACGCCGTTCGTCAGCCTCGCACTGGTGCCGGAGGCGGCCTCGAGCCTGTTGATGCCGTTGCGCATCGGTCACGTCCGCGCCTACGAGATGTTCGCGCTCGGCGAGGCCGTGCCGGCGAAGACCGCGCTCGAATGGGGCCTCGCCAACCGCGTCGTGGCGCTCGACAAGCTCGACGCCGAGGCCGCCGCGCTCGCCGAGCGCCTCGCGAAGCAACCTGCCGGCGCGCTGATCGCCACCAAGCGGCTGATGCGCAATGGTGAGGCGCTGGTCGCGCAGATGACGGCAGAAAGCGAGCAGTTCGCACAGCGCCTGCGCACTGCCGAGGCGGGCGAGGCGTTTTTGGCCTTTGCCGAGCGCCGCCCGCCGGATTTTACGAAGGTTACATGACCTCGGGTGAGGCCGGCGCAGCGCGCCGGCCTCCTCAGTCGTTCGTCCAGATTCATTGCCCAGACCAACCAGTCGTTGCGGCAGATTTGCATTGCAGCGAGTTCGATTAAAGCCTTAACGGAACGTTGGCAGGTCGCCCGGCACAGTGCCGCCGCACGAAACTGGGCGCGCTGGCAATGGCCATGATTAAGAAATCGGTAAGTACGCTTCTCCTGGTGGTGATGGCCCTGCTGGCCGTCGGCGCCCTGACCAGCACGGCGATCCAGATGGCGGGCGCGTTCGGTCGTTATCGGGACAGCCTCGAGACCGGGCGGCTCGCCGCCGCCGACAAGGCCATTTTTCAGGGCGTGCTGTCGCTACGAACCAACCGTGGCGATGCGCAGAGCGCGCTGCTCGGCGAGGATGATCCGCGCGCCCGCTTGAGCGAGATCGAGAAGCTCGAGCAGGGTGGCTATGATTCGATTGCCGCAGCCATCGAGACCGTCGAGTTCGCCCGTCGCGAGGAACTTGCAAGCACGCTGAAGCAACGCTGGAGCGAAGCCGCGCCGCAGTTCCGCCTGTTCTTCGACGAAGCCGCGCGTCCGCGCGCCGAGCGCAAGATCGATCGCACCAATGCCTGGTACGAGGCCGTCAGCAAGACCATCGATACGGCGAACCTCGCCTCAACCGCCGTCTCGAACCGCGCCTGGATGAATGATCCCTTCATCGCCCGGATGATCCAGGTTCGCCGCCTCGCCTGGCAGGTGCGCGACCGCTATGGCATCCAGTGCTCGGCGCTGCGCCCCAACGTCAACAGCAGCAAGCCGCTCGATGAGAGCCAGAAGCTGAACGTGGCGCAATGGAACGGCGTCGTCGGCGCAGGCTGGACCGGGATCGAGGAGCTGCTCGCCGCGCCTGATGTGACCGCAGATCTCGTCTCCGCGGCCAAGGAGGCGCGTGCGAAAACCGACTCGGTCGTGCAGCAGATTTCGCAGCTCACCAGGAATTTCGACGGCAGCGGGCGTGCTGCCGTTTCCGCGCAGGAGTGGAATGCGCTCTGCCAGTCGCCGTTCGGTCCGATCGTGGCCGTTGCCAACAAGGCGCTGGACCAGTCGATCGCGCGTGCAGAAGCCGTGCAGGAGACCGCGCTCGCCAAGCTCGTGGTGCAGTCGCTGGCCTTCCTGGCGGCACTGACCGTGACCCTGGCCGGCGTGTTCGTGGTGCGCAATCGCCTGGTGCGACCGGTGCAATCGCTGATGGGCGCGATCGCAAGGATCAGCGCCCGGGACTACGCAACGTCGGTGCCGCAGTCGAAACATCCCGACGAGTTCGGCACCATGGCCTCAGCGCTCGAGAGCCTCCGCGAGAGCGCGGCGACGGCGGAACGGCTCGGTCAGGAGCGCGAGGCGCAACAGGCCCAGCAGCTCGCCCGCTCCGGCACGGTCGACGCGGCCTGCCGGCGCTTCGACGACGCCGTGCAGGCGGTGATTCATAGCGTTGCCGAATCGACACGGGAGCTCGACGCCACGGCGACGGGTGTGCGTTCGCTGGTGTCGGAGTCGAGCAACCAGACGGCTGCGGTGTCGTCCGCGGCCGAGCAGGCCACCAACAATCTCGAGACCATTGCGGCCGCGACCGAGGAGCTGTCGGCATCGGTCGGCGAGATCTCGGCGCAGGTGCAGGCCAGCGCGCGCGAGGCGCGCGAGGCGGTTGCGCAGGCCGAGCAGACCAATGCCACCGTCGAGATTCTGGACCAGACCGCCGCGCGCATCGGCGAGGTCGTGAAGATGATCAGCGCCATCGCAGGCCAAACCAATCTTCTGGCGCTGAACGCCACCATCGAGGCGGCGCGTGCCGGCGAGGCGGGCCGCGGCTTCGCCGTGGTCGCCGGCGAGGTCAAGAGCCTGGCGTCGCAGACGGCGACCGCGACCGAGGAGATCTCGCGCCAGGTCGCGGAAATCCAGTCCGCGACCGGACAGGCGGTGTCCGCGATCCGGTCGATTGGCGGGGCGATCGGCGGCATCGACGAGAAGATGACGGCGATCGCCGCGGCGGTCGAAGAGCAGCGCGCGGCGACCACCGAGATCTCGCGCAATTTCCAGCAGGCCGCCCTCGGCACCCGCGAGGTGACCGACACGATCGGCAGCGTCGCCGGCCTCAACCGCGAGACCGGCAATGCCGGCACCGTGTTGACGGAGTCGGTCAAGAAGATGTCCGCCGATGCCGATCGCCTCCGCGTGGCGGTCGAAGGCTTCCTCGGCGCCGTTCGTTCGGCGTAGCTCATCAGATCTGAAGTTCCCCGCCGCGATCGGCATTGCCGCAGGTGCGCGACCGCGCTAGATGGTAGCGGTACCATGCTCGCGCAGCATCGCGGGCGGCCCGCCCGATAAGTCGCGGCAAGAGATCCAGGGAGTAGTTTCGATGTCGGCCACGCCCCAAACCAAAGTCCAGCGTCCGTACCGGGGCGTCTTTCCCGTCGCCCCCACGATCTTCAACGAGCGCGGGGAGCTCGACCTCGAGGGCCAGCGTCGCTGCATTGACTTCATGATCGATGCCGGCTCGAACGGCATCTGCATCCTCGCCAACTTCTCCGAGCAGTTCGTGCTGACCGACGCCGAGCGCGAGACCGTGATGCATGCCGTGCTGGAGCATGTCGCCGGCCGCGTCCCCGTCATCGTCACCACCACCCATTTCTCCTCGGCCGTGTGCGCGGCGCGCAGCAAGCAGGCGGAGGCGGCCGGCGCCGCCATGGTGATGGTGATGCCGCCCTATCATGGCGCGACTTTCCGGGTGCCCGAGAAAGGCATCGTCGAGTTCTTCAAGGTGCTGTCGGCGGCGATCGAGATTCCGATCATGATCCAGGACGCACCGGTCGCCGGCACGCCGCTGTCGGTGGAGTTGCTGGCACGGCTGGCGCGGGAGTTTTCCAACATCCGCTATTTCAAGATCGAGGTGCCGTTTGCGGCGGCGAAGCTGCGCAGCCTGATCGAGACGGGCGGCAGCGCGATCGAAGGTCCATGGGACGGCGAGGAGGCGATCACGCTGATGGCCGACCTCGACGCCGGCGCCACCGGCGCGATGACCGGCGGCGGCTATCCCGACGGCATCCGCCAGATCGTCGATCCCTATTTTGCCGGCAAGCGCGAGGAGGCCAAGGCCGCCTATGAGCGCTGGCTGCCGCTGATCAACTACGAGAACCGCCAGTGCGGCCTGATCGCCTGCAAGGCGATGATGCAGGCCGGCGGCGTGATCAAGTCCGACGCCGTGCGCCATCCCCTGCAACCGCTGCACCCGGCCACGCGCGCAGGCCTGCTCGAACTGGCCAAGGAACGCGACGCGCTGGCGTTGCGCTGGGGTAAGTAGCGGAGTTCGCTCCCCAACGTTGTCCTGGCTTTCGCCGGAACGACGTTGAGTTTTTGGCGCCTACAAACTCCGCTCGTCGTCCCGGACAAGCGCAGCGAAGCGGAGCGCAGATCCGGGACCCATAACCACAGGCCTTAGTTGTTGCGAAGACTTGTGGACGAGCGCAAGCGCTCGCGCGGGGGTCCCCGCCTTCGCGGGGACGACGCCGAGTGTGGGTTCGCGATCGAGCCCGTCTCGCAACAGTTTCCACTCGGCCAAGCGTCGAATTGGCGCGCTTCGGCCGGTTTCGCGTGGCAGCGCGTTGCCGTAATCTTCCCGGGCCAACCAGGCCTGCGGAGCAGCTTAAGGACATCGCCCGTCAGCACTTCATTATGCCGTTATCCCGAGCCAGGTTGGCGCAAATCGACGCAAACAGGGAGGCAGTGCCATGACTATGCGGCCAGATCCGACCTTCCACGCATCGCCAAAACTCGCGATGGAAGCGCCGCCCGAAAATTTCGCCTATACATTGCTGCTCAGTCCGGATTTCTCAAAGCCCGACGCACTCGCGGTCATCGACGCCAAGCCGGGATCGTCAACCTACAGCCAGATCGTCCATACCGTGACGATGCCGAACAAGGGCGACGAGTTTCATCATTTCGGCTGGAATGCCTGCTCGTCAGCATTGTCTCCGCTTGCCGGGCACGCTTTCATCGAGCGGCGCTATCTCGTCATTCCCGGCCTGCGTTCATCGCGCATCTACATCATCGACACCAAGCCCGATCCGACCAAAGCGAAAATTCACAAGATCATCGAGCCGGAGGAAGTCTTCAAGAAAACCGGCTACTCGCGGCCCCACACCATCCACTGCGGGCCGGACGGCATTTACGTCAGCACGCTGGGCGGTGGCGCTAAGGATGGCACGAGCGGGCCGCCCGGCGTCTTCATCATGGATTGCGAGACGTTCGAGGTGTTCGGTCGCTGGGAGATCGATCGCGGTCCGCAAACGCTGCACTATGACTTCTGGTGGAATCTGCCGCGCGACTACATGGTGACGAGCGAGTGGGGGCTGCCGCCGCAATTCGAGAACGGCATCGTTCCCGAAGATCTGCTGTCGAACAAGTATGGCCACCGGCTCCATTTCTGGGATCTCCGGGCCCGGCGCAACGTCCAGACGATCGACCTCGGTGCCAACCATCAGATGGCGCTGGAGGTGCGGCCAGCGCACGATCCGGTTCGTGAATACGGCTTCGCTGGCGTGGTAGTCGACACCACCAATTTGGAAGGCTCGATCTGGACTTGGTGGCGCGAAGGCGGAAAATTCCACGCCGAAAAGACGGCAACGATCCCGCCGGAGCCGGCAGCCAAAGAAAAGCTTCCGCCGCTTTTGCAGGGCTTTGGTGCCGTCCCGCCACTCGTGACCGACATCGATCTGTCGATGGACGACCGGTTCCTCTATGTTTCCTGCTGGGGCACCGGCGAGATGCGCCAGTACGACGTCAGCGATCCCCGGAAACCCAAGCTCGCGGGCTCGGTGTACACCGGAGGCATCGTGCGCCGCGCGCCGCATCCGAACGGCAAGGCATATGCCGGTGGGCCGCAGATGGTCGAGATCAGCCGTGACGGCAAGCGCGTGTACTGGACCAACTCGCTCTACTCGACCTGGGACGATCAGTTCTATCCGGATGGCGTTCCCGGCGTCGAAGTGATGGCCAATGTCGGTCGCAACGGCGGACTCGAACTCGCCAGCGATTATTTCGTCAGCTTCCCGGAAGGCTATCGGGCCCACCAGATCAGGCTTGAGGGCGGCGACTGCTCGACGGACTCCTTTTGCTATCCGTCGGCCTAGATTGGGGAGAGGCGAGCCGGACCCTTGCCTGGCTCTGGCTCGCTCTCATTGCGAGCGGCATCTATCATGGCGTCAACCCGGGAATGGGGTGGCCGCTCGCGGTTTCGGCAGGACTTATGGAACGAAGTCCACGCGCGCTGTTTGGCGCGCTCGGGGCGCTGTCGGCCGGCCATCTGCTGGCGACGTTTTTGGTGCTCCTGCCGTTCGCGCTATTGCTGGCGCTGGCCGAGTGGCAGCGGCCGATCCAGCTCGGCGCGAGCCTCCTCGTGATCGGTTTCGGCATATTTCGTCTGGTTGATCGCCGTCATCCGCGGACGCTGGCGCGGATACCGCCAACGCAATTGGCGCTCTGGTCGTTCGCCGTCGCCATCGCCCACGGTGCTGCGTTGATGCTCGTGCCGATCTATCTCGGGCTATGCCAGGCCGCTGACCTCGACGCGGCCCATCAGGCGGCCGGCACCCTCGTCACGGCGAATCTTGCGATGGCGGTGCTGGTTTCGCTAACGCACGTCGTTGCGATGATCATCGTGGGTGGTTGCCTTGCGTGGCTGGTCTACCGCTATCTCGGTCTTAAGTTCGTGTCGCGAAGCTGGTTCAATCTGGATGCGGCTTGGGCCGCGAGCCTCGTCCTGGTCGGCGCCGTCGCTCTCGCGTTCAACCTCGCGAGCTGGTGATGAGCCTTAGCTGGCGAGCGGCCACTCGCCGATGATGTGAAAGCGTGCCGCGGCGTTTTCCTGGCGAAACAGCGCGATGCGGTCGATGGCAAGCGTTACAAGGCGCAGCTCCGCAAACCGCTTCCGCAGCATCTCGACGATCGGTGCACGCCGCTCTGCATCGAGCCGGCCCGTGAGCGTCATGTGGAAGCGGAATTCTTCCATCACGTAAGGGTAGCCCCAGCGATCGAGATAGTCGCGCTGCCGCTCGGGCAGCCCATCCGGGTTGCGCCTCGCGCGATCGTTCGCCGTCAGCGACGCGCGGAACGCATCGAAATCGCGCACGCAGTCGGCGGCAAGCTGGGTCAATTCGCTGACGGGCTCGGACGGGATCACCGCAATGAAGCCGCTGATGGAATCCACGATCGGACGAATCACGGGAATCGGCCGCGGCTTGCTGGCAAACGCTGCGCACGCCGCAACCAGCTCGGCCTCGGTCTTGCCGCCCGCCAGCGCCATCGGCGCCTTCAGCGTGCCGTGAAAACCGTATTTGCGGGGATCGGCCGTGACGTCGTGCCAATCGGCTGCAAGATGCAGCGCTTCGGCAGGGAAAGGCAACTCACGGCCGCTATGGGCATCATAGCCAAGCAGCTCGGCGCCGAAGCGCGACAGCATGCTGTCGGCATCGGCGGCATAGTAGATCGCGTAGCGGGGAAAATCGGTCATCGCCTCAGGTATAGCGGGTTCAGACGGTGGCGACAGCTTCACGCGGCGTCGCGATTGAGCCCAGCAGGCGCGTGCCATCGGTGAGGTAGACGAGCTTGCCAGCGGCGATCACCGCGACCACCCGCGGCCGCAGCGGCACGGTATCGTCGACCAGCAGGATGTCGGCGCGCTGTCCCTCCTTGATCATACCGCGATCGGAGAGGCCTGCGGCCTCTGCCGGGGCTTCCGAGATCAGCTTCCAGGCCTGCGCCAGTGGAAGCACGCCATCAGCGGCGAGCCGGAAGGCGGCGAGCAATTGCGCCGGATAGTAATAGTCGGAGGCCAGCACCGAGCAGAGCCCTTTGGCGATCATGTCGGACGCCTTGGTCCAGCCGGTATGGCTGCCGCCACGCACCACATTCGGCGCGCCATAGATGATGGCGTCGCCTGCGCTTGCTGCTTCCCGCGCGGTTTCCTCGTTGACTGGAAATTCGGCGATCGTGGCGCCCATGTCACGATACGCCTTGCGCATCGCCGGCGTTGCGTCGTCATGCGAGAGCATCCGCACCTCGGCCGCGCGCACCGCGGCAGCAAGCCGCGCAGTCGTCGCCGGGACGTCCGCCGCGCGAGCGGCGATACGGCCGACCAGCTCTTCAAAAGCCGTGTCGGACAGTCCGGTCCGGTCAACCAAGCGGCCGCGCTTGTTCGGCTTTGCCAGATCGCGGATGGTCGCAGCCATGTGATCGTTGAAGGCGAACAGATCGATCCGTCCTTCGGCGAGCCATTGGCCGATCTCGTCCTCTGCATCGAGATTGTAGGTCTCGTGCCGTAGATGGAAGCGGGTGTCGGCAGCCAATTGCGGGCGTAGCCGCTCGATCGCCTCCAGCAGGCGCCGCGCATTGTCGCCAGAGCGCAGGCCCGGTTCCCACGACCATGTCGTGCCATGGAAGACGGTGGTGATGCCGTTGCTGACGACCTGCCGGTCGCTGTCGGCGAGCGCCACGTCGATCGGGAAGTCGACGCCCGGGCGCGGCATCATCTGCCGCTCGAAGGCATCGCCATGCAGGTCGACGATGCCCGGCAGGAGCAAAAGATTGCGGGCGTCGATCGCAAGCGGTACGCGACCGCGGCCGCGGTCGATCGCTGCGATGTCCTGTCCGGAAACGACGAGTGAGGTTTCGACGATCTCCGTGCCGATCAGGGCCCGGCCGCCTTCAAGGAATATTTCGGTCACGCGAGGACGCTTCGCTTGCTGGGAGAGGATTGGTTGGCAACGATCCGTGCTTCGTACTTTGCGAGGAAATCTTCAATCCCGAGCTTGCGGAAATCAGGCAAGGCCTCACGCAAGCTTTCGTGATCCCAGTCCCACCACGCGAGCCTTGCCAGGCGGCCGGCGATCTCGTCGGAGAACCGCCGCCGGACCGGGCGGGCCGGATTACCTGCGACGATCGTGTAGGCGGGCACGTCCTTGGTGACGATGGCACCTGCGGCTACCACGGCGCCGGTGCCGATATTGCGGCCCGGCAGCACGATCGCACCGTGGCCGATCCAGACGTCATGGCCGATGCGGACGTGATGCTGGCGCCGCCACTCGAAGAACTCGGCCTCGTCGCTCTCACCCGGAAAATAGGCACTCGCGCGATAGGTGAAATGCGCCTGGCTGGCGCGCTGCATCGGGTGATTGCCGGGATTGATGCGCGTCATCGCCGCGATCGAGCAGAATTTTCCGATTGTCGTGTAGGTGATCTGGGAATCGTTCACAACGTAGGAATAGTCGCCCATCGTCACCTCGTGCAGGATCGTGCGCGCGCCGACCTCGCAATAGGCGCCGAGCTTGATCTCGTGCAGCTTGGCGGTGGGATCGATGGTCGGTTGGACCGAAAGCGCTTTGGCGACCATGGTGCATCCGTCAAAAGGGGGGAGGGATCTCGTCTTCGAGCGGCTTGATGACGATGTCATGACGCAGAGATGACGGGGGACGAGGTGCGTAGGATCGCCGCACCGCAGTGGCCCTGTCACACAAATGTAAAGCGGCGGCGTTAGCGGTGGCCCCAGCTAGTTGGGAGCCCCTGCATGCTGGTGCTTGAAGGTCTGACGTGCCGCTTCGGCACAAAAGCCGCGGTGGATGGTGCTTCGTTTGAGATCACCCCCGGCGGCTTTGTCGGCGTGATCGGCCGTTCCGGCGCTGGCAAGTCGACCTTGCTGCGGACCATCAATCGCCTGGTGACACCAACAGAGGGACGCATCCTGTTCGACGGCGTCGACGTCACCGCGCTGCGCGGCAAGGAGCTGCGGCAATGGCGCGCCCGCGCTGCGATGATCTTCCAGCAGTTCAATCTCGTCGGCCGTCTCGACGTGCTCACCAACGTGCTGATGGGACGCCTTGCCGCGATGCCGGCCTGGCGCTCGCTCACGCAGACCTGGCTGGAAGAGGACAAGGCGCTGGCGATGTCGGCGCTGGAGCAGTTCGACATGGCCTCGCTCGCGGCCCAGCGCACTGACCAGCTTTCCGGTGGCCAGCAGCAGCGCGTCGCGATCGCCCGCGCGCTGGTGCAGCAGCCCGATCTCATCCTAGCCGACGAGCCGATCGCCTCGCTCGACCCGCGCAACACCAAAATCGTGATGGATGCGTTGCTGCGCATCAACAAGCATTTCGGCATCACCGTGATCTGCAACCTGCATTCGCTCGATCTGGCGCGCAGCTACTGCGATCGCCTGATCGGCATGGCGGCGGGCCGCGTGGTGTTCGATGGCGCGCCGTCGGCGCTCACCGAGCACGTGGCGCGCGAGCTCTACGATCTCGAAGCCAGTGAAGTCATGGGCGGCACGCCGCTGCCCGCGCCCGAAGGTGTTCCGGCACTCGGCACCGCTGCCGCCGCCTGAGCGGCGACCCAATTTTTTTGTGTTCACCGCGTTCAACCGATCAAGAGGGTATCATGATCACTCGTCGCATCGTCCTTGCCGGCGCCGCCGCACTGGCTTTCTCCGCTTCCGCTTCCGCCGAGGATTGGAGGGCAAAATATCCGGAGATCACCTTTGCGGCGATCCCGGCCGAGAACGGCTCGGGCACTACCGAGCGCTACGCCCCCTTCATCAGCTATCTGTCCAAGGAACTCGGCATCAAGGTCACGCTGCGTGTTGCAAATGACTACGCTGCCCTCATCGAGGGCCAGCGCGCCGGCAATATCCATATCGGCTATTACGGTCCGGCGTCCTTTGCGCGCGCCCGCCTCACCGGCGTGAAGACCGATGCCTTCGTCATCGACGTCAATTCCGACGGCTCGAAGGGCTATTACTCCGTGTTCTACGTGCTGGCGAAGTCGCCGTACCAGAAGATCGAGGACCTCAAGGGCAAGAATCTCGGGCTTGTTGACCCGAATTCCACGTCCGGCAACAACATGCCCCGCTTCAAGCTGAACGCGATGGGCATCGATCCCGATGCCTACTTCTCCAAGGTGGTCTTCACCGGCAGCCACGAGAACGCCGTTCTCGCGCTCGCCCAGGGCACCGTCGACGTCGCCGCCAATTGGTGGAACGCCGATGACGACTCCAACCTGACCCGCATGCTCAACAAGGGCATGGTAAAGTCGGCCGACGGCACCGTGATGAAGAAGGAGGACTTCCGCATCATCGTGAAGTCCGACCTCATCATCAACGACCCCTATGCCTATCTCAGCGATCTGCCCGAGGACATGAAGGCCGCGATCAAGAAGGCCTTCCTGGAGGCGGCGCAGAAGGATCCCGAGGCATTCAAGAAGCTCTCCGACGGCAAGAACAAGCCTTGGGAGCCGATCGCCACCGACGACTACAACAAGACGATCGAGCTGATCAAATTCGTCGACAATCTGCGTAAGAAGGCGTCCTGATCGAACGGGACGACGCACCTGGAGCCGGGTCAATTGACCCGGCTCTTTTCTATGTCGAGCCTTGTCCGCTGACCCCATGACCATCGCGGTTTCGATCCTTCCCGAGCAGCAACTGACTGCGCTGAACGCGGCCTATCGCCACGCGGTGGCGCGCAAGCGCCTGCGGCTGTTCGCTGGCGCTACGCTGTTCATCGCCGCGCTGATCCTCGCCGCGATCGGGGCCGAGGTGAATTTGCGGACGCTCTTCACCTATTTCGGCAATTTCGTCAGCTATTTTGACCGTATCCTCACCCTCGACAGCGGCCAGCGTGTCTGGACCGATCCCGGCGAATGGCTGTGGGGCTGGTACAAATGGGGCAAGCTGCTCGGCGAGACGCTGCTGATCAGCTATGTCGGCACCCTGATCGGCGCGGTCTGCGCCTTCTGCCTGAATTTTTTCGCCGCTGAGAACACCTCGCCAGCGCCCTGGTTGCGCTTCACCGTGCGCCGCCTGCTCGAATTCGCCCGCACCGTGCCGGGTATCGTGTTTGCCCTTATCTTCGTCATGGCCTTCGGGCTCGGGCCGATGGCCGGCGTGCTGGCGATCGCCATTCACTCCACCGGCGCGCTCGGCAAGCTGTTTTCCGAGATCGTGGAGAATGCGGACATGAAGCCGGTCGAAGGCGTGCGCTCGACCGGCGCGAGCTGGCTGTCCTGCATGCGCTTTGCCGTGCTGCCGCAGGTTTCCGCCGGCTATGTCAGCTACGCGCTGCTGCGCTTCGAGATCAATGTCCGCGAATCCTCGGTGATGGGTTTCGTCGGTGCTGGCGGCATCGGCCAGGAGCTCGTGGTCGCGATCCGCAAGTTCTATTACTCCGACGTCAGCGCGATCCTGCTGATGATCGTGCTTACGATCTTCGTCATCGACATCACGACCGGCTGGCTGCGCGCGCGGCTGTTCGGCAAGGATGCACGGTCATGAAGCAGTTCGAGAAGCCCGACACCGCGGCGCTGCGGACAAAATATCCCGATGCCTTCGAGCGGCCGGCGGCCGCGCGTCTGGCGACGCCGGCCATGATCGTGGCGGCGCTCGCTGTCTTCATCTTCGGCCTACACGATCTCGGCTTCGAGCCGGCAAAGTTCATCGCAGGCCTCAAGCAGCTCGGCTGGATCACCATGATGATGATCCCGCCCGATCCAGGAACGTCGCTGCCGCTTTATCTCAAGGCGCTCGGCGAGACGCTGTCGATCGCGCTGCTCGGCACCACCCTCGCCGCAACGCTGGCCCTGCCGGTCTCGCTGCTGGCGGCGCGCAACATCGTGCCGCCGAACATCATTCGCTTCCCGGTGCGGCGCTTCCTCGATTCGATCCGCGGCGTCGATACGCTGATCTGGGCGCTGGTCTGGATCAATGTCGTCGGGCTCGGCCCGTTCGCCGGCGTGCTAGCGATCATGGTCTCGGACTTCGGCGCGCTCGGTAAGCTGTTTTCGGAGGCGATCGAGGCGGCCGACCAGAAGCAGGTCGAGGGCATCAGGGCATCAGGCGGCAGTGCCTTGCATGAGATTCGCTTCGGCCTGATGCCGCAGGTGCTGCCGGTCATCGCCGGTCAGGTGCTGTACTTCATCGAATCGAACACGCGCTCGGCCAGCATCATCGGCATCGTGGGTGCCGGCGGCATCGGCCTCCAGCTCGCCGAGCAGATTCGCGTGCTGGAATGGCAGAAGGTGTCGTTCCTCGTGCTCATGATCCTGGTCGCCGTCGCCGCGATCGACTTCGTCTCCGGCAAGCTGCGCTTCGCCATCATCGGCAGGCGAGCGGTGGCATAGAGCGCTTCTCTCGTAGGGTGGGCAAAGCAAAGCGTGCCCACCATTTCTGTCGAAGTCTTGGAAGGATGGTGGGCACGGCGCAAGTGCGCCTTTGCCCACCCTACGATTCGATCAAGAATTCCACCCGTTCTGCCGCGAACCGCGAGCGCTTCGTCACCAGCGGCTTGCCGTCCGGATCGACGTCGGTCGAATCGACCACCAGGATCGGACGCCCCAGCGCGAGATCGAGTCGCGCCGCATCGGTGGCATCGACGATGCCGGCTGTGATCCGGGTCGAACCGCGGCGGTAGTCGCGCACACCATAATGCGCGAGCAGTTTCGTCATCGAGCGCGTGGCGGCGAACACCGCTCCCGCATCAGGAAAGAGTTCGGCTGACAACCAGGACGTCGAGACGCAGATCGGCGACCGGTCCGCAAGGCGAACGGATTCGATCCGGACCAGCGGCGCGCCGGTCTTCACGCCGAGTTCCCGCGCAAGTTCCCGGCTCGCCACGTCCGCCAGCGCCTCGATCAGCTGTCCGCGCGGCTCGCGGCCGCCGGCGCCGACGATCTCCGAGAAGCGCGTGCGCGAGCGCAGCGGATAGGCGAGCTTCTGCGCCTCGACATAGGTGCCGCTGCCGCGCTCGGCGCGCACCAGGCCGCGCTCGGCAAGCGCCGCCAGCGCGCGCCGCACGGTGTGGCGGTTCACGCGATAGGTCTCGGCGATCTCCATCTCGCCCGGCAGCTTCTCGCCGGCCGCAAAGCGGCCGTCGGCGATGCCGCGCTCGATGCCGTCGGCAACCAGGCGCCACAGCGCGACGCCGGAAGAGGCAGTGTCCTGAAGGCTCATAACGGGGAACAGCCTATCTCGAAAATCATACGGTTGTCACGAAACAGTCATGGCGCTTCCTTATGAAGTTGTCTATTATCATAGACAACTTCAATTCGGCAAGCCTGGTGAGCGACGTGACCCCGCAAGACAGCCTCAAGACCCGGCGCAAGGCGGCGATGGCCGTGCTGGCGCACGCGGAACCCGGCGACATCGCCAACCGTCTCAGCACCATCGTGCTGCCGCGGCACGACGACCTGCGCGCGCCCGAGAACGGCCTCGTGATGCTGCGCGGCCGCGTTGGCGGCGACGGTGCGCCGTTCAACCTGGGCGAAGCCACCGTGTCGCGTGCGGCGGTGCAGCTTGCGAGCGGTGAGGTTGGTTTTGGCTATACGCTCGGCCGCGACGGTGAGAAGGCCAGGCTGATCGCGCTCTGCGACGCGCTCGTGCAGACGGAAGAATTCGGTGCCGTTGTCGAACGCGAGGTCATAGCGCCGCTGCGCGCGGACCTGCACGCGCGACAGGCGCAGCGTGCCGCACAGACCGCGGCAACGAAGGTTGATTTCTACACCATGGTGCGCGGTGAGGGGTGAGGCCATGACCACGATTGCGGAACTGCCGCCGGGTTTCGCCGACAAGGTGTTGTCGGCTCAATCGACCTTTCGCTCGGTCATGGACGCGATGGCGCGGCCGGGCTCGGTGCAGCGTATCGTGCCGTTGACGGGCACGCCCGGACCCATGATGCGGGGCACGGCGGCGATTGCACTGACGCTGTTCGACCACGACACGCCGCTCTGGCTCGATGCGCGGATGTCGGAGAGCTCTGACGTCTTGAAGTGGCTGAAATTCCACACCGGTGCGCCGGTGGTTCAGGATTCTTCGGTCGCGGGCTTTGCACTGATCGCCGATGGTGCCGCGCTTCCTTCGCTCGAGCGCTTTGCATTCGGCAGCAACGAATATCCGGATCGCTCGACCACCTTGATCCTGCAAGTGGAGAGCCTCGACGCAGGAGCCGCCTTCGAGCTCCGTGGCCCCGGCATCGACGGCGTGGCGATCGTTCAGGCGACGATCAGGCCGGCCGACCTGTTCGAGCGCCTGCGCATCAACGAGGCGCTGTTTCCGCGCGGCATCGACGTTGTGCTGGTCGCCGATGACGCCGTGGTTGCGATCCCGCGCACCACGCGGGTCGCGAATAAGGGAAGCTAAAGCATGTATGTCGCAGTCAAGGGTGGCGAACGTGCCATCGAGAACGCCCATCGCCTGCTGGCGCACGCGCGGCGTGGCGACCAGAACGTGCCGGAAATTTCGCTCGGCCAGATTTCCGAGCAGCTCGGCCTTGCCGTCGATCGCGTCATGAGCGAAGGCTCGCTCTATGACCGCGAGCTCGCCGCGCTCGCCATCAAGCAGGCGCGCGGCGACCTGATCGAGGCGATCTTCCTGGTCCGCGCCTTCCGCGCCACCTTGCCGCGCTTCGGCGCAAGCGAGCCGGTCGATACCGGCGCGATGCGGGTGCAGCGGCGGGTGTCATCGACCTTCAAGGACATTCCGGGCGGGCAGATCCTCGGGCCGACATTCGATTACACCCATCGCCTGCTCGACCCGGGGCTTGCCGAAGGTTTCGTACCGGAGGAGCCGGCGACGGCCGAAGCCTCGCCCGCGGCCACGCCGCGCGTGACGGACATTCTGGGCCGCGACGGGCTGATCGAGCCGTCGCCGCAAGCAGAAGACGGCGTGCCCGTCGGCGATCTCACGCGCGAACCCCTCAACTTCCCCGCCGACCGCGATCTGCGGCTACAAAATCTCGCGCGCGGCGACGAAGGCTTTCTGCTGGCGATGGGTTACTCGACCCAGCGCGGCTACGGCCGTAATCATCCCTTCGCCGGCGAGATCCGTTTCGGCGAGGTCGAGGTCGAATTCTCAGCGGAGGATGTCGGCTTCGCCGTGCCGCTCGGCGCGATCGAGCTCACCGAGTGTCAGATGGTCAACCAGTTCAAGGGCTCGGCGACGGACGCGCCGTGCTTCACCCGCGGCTACGGCCTCGCTTTCGGCCAGAGCGAGCGCAAGACCATGTCGATGGCGCTGGTCGATCGCGCGCTTCGCTCGCGCGAGCTCGGCGAGGAAGTGTTTGCACCTGCGCAGGACGAGGAATTCGTGATGTCGCATTCCGACAACGTCCAGGCTACCGGCTTCGTCGAGCACCTGAAGCTGCCACACTATGTCGACTTCCAGTCCGAGCTTGGCCTGCTGCGCAAGCTGCGCCAGGAATTTGCCGAGGCCAACGAAGCCGAGCCGATGAAGGAGGCCGCGGAATGAACGCGCCGGCCTACAACTTCGCCTATCTCGACGAACAGACCAAGCGGATGATCCGCCGCGCGATCCTCAAAGCGATCGCGATTCCCGGCTATCAGGTGCCGTTCGCCAGCCGTGAAATGCCGATGCCCTATGGCTGGGGCACCGGCGGCGTGCAGGTCACGGCCGCGATTCTCGGGCCGGATGACGTGCTGAAGGTGATCGATCAGGGCTCTGACGACACCACCAACGCGATCTCGATCCGCAAATTCTTCGCCAAGACCGCCGGCGTCGCCACAACGACCGCGACGGACGAGGCGACCGTGATCCAGACCCGTCATCGCATCCCGGAGACCGCGCTGAAGCAAGACCAGGTGCTGGTCTATCAGGTGCCGATCCCCGAACCCCTGCGCTTCCTCGAGCCGCGCGAGACCGAGACGCGCCGCATGCATGCGCTCGCCGAATACGGCCTGATGCATGTCAAGCTCTACGAGGACATCGCGCGGTTCGGACATATCGCAACTGCTTACGCCTATCCGGTGAAGGTGAACGCGCGCTACGTGATGGACCCGTCGCCGACGCCGAAATTCGACAATCCCAAGATGGACAATTGCCCTGCGCTCCAGCTTTTCGGCGCCGGCCGGGAGAAGCGCATCTATGCGATCCCGCCCTACACCCAGGTGGTGTCGCTCGATTTCGAAGATCACCCCTTCGAACCCTACCGCTTCAACGCGCCCTGTGCGCTGTGCGGTGCCGAGAACTCGTATCTCGATGAGATCGTCACCGACGACAAGGGCGGGCGCATGTTCGTGTGCTCCGACACTGATTTCTGCGAGGAACGTCAGGCGGCCGGCCACCACGGCAGCCTGAGCGCCGCCCCGTACAAGGAGAAGGCGCAAGGGGAATCAAATGGCTGAGCCTATGCTTGACAACGATCAGCCGCTACTGGTCGCGGAAGCCTTGAGCAAATCCTACGGCAGGATCGCCGCCTGCCGTGATGTCTCCTTCGCGCTCCATCCCGGCGAGGTGCTGGCGATCGTCGGCGAATCCGGCTCCGGCAAGTCGACGTTGCTCCAACTTTTGTCGGGCCAGCTTGCCGCAAGCAGCGGCCGTGTTTCCTATCGAATGCGCGATGGCGCAACCCGTGATCTCGCCACGCTCGGCGAGGCCGAGCGGCGGTTTCTGTTCCGCACCGATTGGGGCTATGTGCATCAGGATCCCGCGCAGGGCCTGCGCATGGCGGTTTCTGCCGGCGCCAATGTCGGTGAACGGCTGATGGCCGTGGGCTGGAATCACTATGGCCGCATCCGCGACACCGCTTCGAGCTGGCTGGAGCGCGTCGAGATCGACGTCGCGCGGATCGACGATGCGCCGCGCACCTATTCCGGCGGCATGCGCCAGCGTCTCCAGATCGCCCGCAACCTCGTTACCGAGCCGCGCCTCGTCTTCATGGACGAGCCGACCGGCGGCCTCGATGTCTCAGTGCAGGCCCGCCTGCTCGATCTCTTGCGCAGCCTGGTTGCCGAATTGCATCTCGCCGTCATCATCGTCACCCACGATCTCGCGGTGGCGCGACTGCTGTCGCATCGCGTGATGGTGATGAAGGGCGGCCGCGTCATTGAGACCGGCTTGACCGACCAGGTGCTCGACGATCCGCGCGAGCCCTATACTCAGCTCCTCGTCTCCTCGATCCTACCGCCATGAGCCGCCCGATGACCGCCATGATCGACGTCGCCGATGCGCAAAAGACCTTTACGATGCACCTCCAGGGTGGCGTCGAGCTGCCCGTCGTGCGAGGCGTGACGTTCCACGTCAATCCCGGCGAATGCGTCGTGCTGTCCGGTCCATCGGGCGCGGGCAAGTCGTCGATCCTGAAAATGATCTTCGGCAATTATCGCTGCGACAGCGGCCGCATCGGCATCCGCCATCGAGGTAGCCTGATCGATCTT
Organism: Bradyrhizobium sp. UFLA05-109; assembly: GCF_054185165.1. Lineage (NCBI taxonomy): Bacteria > Pseudomonadati > Pseudomonadota > Alphaproteobacteria > Hyphomicrobiales > Nitrobacteraceae > Bradyrhizobium > Bradyrhizobium sp. UFLA05-109. The sequence continues at coordinate 57,947 of NZ_JBBIAR010000051.1, forward strand.
GCCAGCGCCGAGCCGCGGCAGATCCTCAACGTCAGGCGCGACACGATCGGGTACGTCAGCCAGTTCCTGCGCGCGGTTCCGCGCGTTGCGACCATCGACGTCGTCGCCGAGCCGCTGATCGCGGGCGGCGTGGCGCGGCCCGAGGCGCAACGTCGCGCGGGCGCGCTTCTGCATCGGTTGAACATCCCCGAGCGTCTCTGGCAGCTGCCACCCGCGACCTTCTCCGGCGGCGAGCAGCAGCGCGTCAACATCGCGCGCGGCTTCATTCCGGACCTGCCGATCCTGCTGCTCGACGAGCCGACCGCCTCGCTCGACGCCGCCAACCGAGCCGTCGTCGTCGAACTGATCGCCGAAAAAAAGCGCAAGGGCACAGCCATGGTCGCGATCGTCCACGACGACGAAATCCGCCATCTGATCGCCGATCGAATCGTCGACGTCACCAGTTTTGCAGCTGCGGCCTGAAGGACCTGGAAATGAACGCGAAGCCGAATGAAACCGTGATCGCCAACGCCAGGATCGTACTGGCTGATAGCGTGATCGAGCAGGGCTGGATCGCCCTCGCCGAGGGGCGCATCGCCGAGATCGGCGAGGGCAGGGCGCCCGCGGGCGCCGAGGACGCCCGCGGCGACCTGATCACGCCCGGTCTGATCGAGCTGCACACCGATCATTTGGAAGCGCACTACGTGCCTCGTCCAAAAGTGTTCTGGGATCCCGTCGCCGCCGTCATCTCCTATGACGGGCAGCTCGCGACGTCAGGCATCACCACGGTGCTGGATTCGCTGCGGGTCTGGCGCGAGGACGGCGCTGAGGAGGTCGACGGCCGTGCCGGCATCCTCGCCGCTGCGATCTCGGCGGCGCGCCAGAACAACCTCCTGCGCGCCGATCACTTCCTGCATCTGCGCTGCGAAGTCCCGATGCCGAGCGTGGTCGAGGAGGCCAAGGAGCTGATCGACCGCCCCGACGTGCGGCTGATGTCGCTGATGGACCACACGCCCGGCCAGCGCCAGTTCCGCGATGAGGTCAAGCTGCGCGACTACTATCGCGGCAAGGGCGGTGGCATGACCGACGCCCAACTCGATGAGCTCTTTGCCAGGCGCTTCACCTACCAGCAGACCTATGCGGCGACCAACATGCGCGAGATCGTGGCGCTGGCGAAGGACTACAAGATTCCGCTGGCGAGCCATGACGACACCACCGAGGAGAATGTCACGGATGCGATCCGTGACGGCGTCGCGGTCGCGGAGTTTCCGACCACGGTGGAAGCTGCGCGCGGCCTGCACGCAGCCGGCATCGACATCTTGATGGGCGCGCCGAACGTGGTGCGCGGCGGCTCGCATTCGGGCAACATCGCCGCCGTCGATCTCGCGCGCGAGGGGCTCCTGGACATTTTGTCGTCCGACTACATTCCGTCGAGCCTCTTGATGGCTGCGCTGCAATTGCCGCAGCAGGTGCCGGCGATCAACCTCCCGGCCGCGATACGCACGGTGACGAAGGCGCCGGCCGAGGCGGTCGGGCTCTCGGATCGTGGCGAGATCGCGGTGGGCAAGCGCGCCGATCTGATCCGCGTCCATGTCGCAGGCAGCGTTCCCGTCGTTCGCAGCGTCTGGCGGGAAGGAGGACGTGTCGCATGAGCGAGAGCCTGTCGATTGCGCCAGAGACCGCGGCGATCGGGCCCGGACGCCTGGTCCTGGTCGTTGGTCCCAGCGGCGCCGGCAAGGATACGCTGCTTGGTCTTGCCAAAGCCGCGCTCACTGAGGATCACGATGTGGTCTTTCCGCGCCGGATCGTGACGCGCGAGGCGTCCGCTGCCGAGGACAATGTGTCCGTGACTCCGGACGAATTCCGCCGCGGGCTGGACCACGGCGATTTCGCCGCGCATTGGGAGGCTCATGGCCTCTCATACGCGCTGCCAGTCGACATCAACGACGATATCCGCGCCGGCCGCACCGTCGTCGTCAACATCTCGCGCACGGTGATCGGCGCACTGCGCCAGGCCTACGGCAACGTCGTGGTGGTGGCGATCACGGCGCCGCCGAACGTCCTTGCCCAGCGTCTCGCCGCGCGGGCGCGACACAGCGACGGCAACATCACGGAGCGGCTCAAGCGGCATGTCGACGAGGCTTCGGCGCACGCCGACGTCACGATCGTCAATGCCGGCAGCCCCGATTATCACAGCCGCCAGCTCGTCCGCGTGATCCGCAACGAATGCTGGCGCGAGTAGCAAAGGAGCAGGTGGAATGACGGTGATTACGACGGTCGAGCAGCTCGAAGCGATCTATGGCGTCACCACCGACGCCTCGACCGTAAAGGTCGCCGATCACGTCACGCCGCTCTACCGCGTCTTCATCGAAACATCTCCCTTTGCCGCATTGGCTACCATTGGCCCGGAGGGAATCGACTGTTCGCCGCGCGGCGATCTGCCGGGCTTCGTGCGCATTCATGATCCGAAGACGCTGATGCTGCCGGACCGCCGCGGCAACAACCGCATCGATTCCTTGCGCAACATCGTTCGCGATCCGCGCGTCTCCCTGATGTTCCTGATCCCCGGCTCCGGCAACGCGATCCGCGTCAACGGGCAGGCGCACATCTCCGTCGATCCGGAGCTGCTCGCCTCCTTCAAGGTCGATGGCAAGGCGCCGCGCAGCGTGATGGTGATGACCATCGACGAGCTCTATTTCCAGTGCGCTCGTGCCATCGTCCGTTCCGATCTCTGGAATCCCGACAAGCGCGTCGATCCCAGGAGCTTGCCGACGCCCGGTCAGATCCTCGCCGAGATGAGCGAGAACAAGGTCGGCGGCGAAGAGTACGACCGCGCCTGGCCCGCCCGCGCGGCCGCGACGATGTGGTGATGATTCCCCTCGGCCGCTTCCTTCCCCGGTCCCTGCAAGCGGCAGGGCGATCATGCAAATGTTTGGGGCGCTTAGATCTCCCCATCGTCATGGCCGGGCTTGTCCCGGCCATCCACGCCTTGCCACGCGGCAGGAAGAACGTGGATGCCCGGGACATAGGCGCGCGGAAGCGACGCCGTCCTTCGGACGGCTATGCCCGGGCATGACGACCTCTTGTGGAGCCCCGCGTGCGCCTCGCCTACCGCACGCGGAGCGAGATGATGTCACTGCGAGATCATCTCATTTCGCGAGATGGTGCATCGAGAGAAGCCCACACGCGCCTCCGCGCCAAATATGGATAGCCATTTTCATTGACCGGTCGCGTCAATCACCCGATATTCGGAGCATCGAAACTGCTTCGTGATGCCGAAAGCCGCAGAATGAGAATGACTAATCAGCGAGTTCAGAGCGACATGCGCAAGGGCATGACGCGTCGCTGTTTCTCTGCGGCGACCGGCCCCTGTTGTTGCTGCTAACTGTAGCACGCCCTCATCGCAAAATTCAAAGACAGGAACGCCGACATCCTCGGCGAACGAGCAGCCATGACCCAAGCCTACATCATTGAAGTCAACGACCGCACCGCCGGCATCATCGCGCGCGACGAGCGCGGCTTTCGTTTCTTCTCCTCCGAGCGGCTGTTCGACAGCCTCGAAGGCCGCCAGTTCCGTTCGGCCCGCGACGCCGAGCGCGCCGCACGCGCCGTCTTCTCCGAACGGCGCCACCTCCTGAACCAGTCGCTGCTGGCCATCTGACCCACGCATCCACTGTCGTCGCTTGTCCGGGCGACGTTGGAAAGGGATCAGCTCTGCCGGCGCTTGCGGGTACGCGCCGCCTTCTTTGCTGCGGCGGATCGGACCTTCGCGCCCTTGGTGCGGCTCGCCTTGCGCGCGGCTGCCGAACGCGACGCTGCGCTGCGCCGGCTCGCGGCGCGCTTGACTTGCTTCGAGAGCGAGCGGCGTGAGGCGGTCGAGCGCGGCTCCTTCTTCAGTACATTCTCCACGGCACGGGAGACGCGCGGGCGACGCTTCGGATGCCGTTTGCCCTGGCCGGCCTCATAGGCATATTTGGCGCTGCGGCGCGTCGCCTTCTTGGTGCGCCCCTTGCGGGGTGGCGGCAGGTCGACGCCGGCGCGGCGTGCCTCGGAAAGACCGATCGCGATGGCCTGGCGCGTCGAGCGCGCGCCGTGCTTGCCCTTGCGGATTTTATCGATCTCGTCCTTCACGAATTCGCCGGCCTGCGTGCTCGGCGATTTGCCTTCGCGCTTGTCCTCTCTGGCTTTGCGAATGATCTCTTGTCTTGGCATGGCTCAAGTTCCCTTCGGGATTGACGAGGGAGTCCTGACCGCAACGCGCAGAATGGCAGATTGATCCTCTTTAACCCCGCAACGCCGCGAGCAGCTCGTCGGGGCGCTCCGCCATGATCATGTGACCTGCGCCCGGCACTACGACCGTCTTCGCGTGCGCCATTGCGGCGGCCAGCGCCTTGCCGGCTTTAGCCGGCGTCATCATGTCCCGTTCGCCGAGGATGAGCGTGGTCGGCACCTTCACGGTACCGGCAGCCGCGAGCGCATTCGTATAGGAATTGCAAGCTGACAAATCCTTGAACAGCACGCCCGGCTCGCAGTGTTTCAGCACGGCCTGCGCTCCACCATGCATCCATAGACCCGGCGCGAGGCTGCCGCCGAGCTCGCCTTTGAACCCGAGGCCCCAGATCGAAACCATGTCGATCGCGTCCTGGTCGTTCGCCTCTGCGGCCTTCAACAGATCAGGCCCGACCGTCATGGTTGCGGCCGTGCCGATCAGGCTCAGCGCCGAGACCCTGTCAGGGTGGCGCGCCGCGGTCTCCAGCGAGATCAAAGATCCCATCGAGTGGCCGATCAGGTGCGCCTTCGCGACGCCGGCCGCGCCGAGCAGGGCCGCGGTCCAGTCGGCCATGTCAGCGATGCTGGACAGGGACGGCCCGGTCGAGCGGCCATGGCCGGGCAGGTCGGGGGCCAGCACGGAATGGCCGTGATGAGCAAACCAGCGCGTATGCAACGCCCAGGTCGAGTGATCAAAACCCGCGCCGTGGATGAACACGACGGCCGGCAGGGACTTGTCGAATTCGCGGCCGCCGGTTGCGACAAACACCTCGGCGCCGTTGACGGAGAGCTTCATGGCTTCAGACCTTTTGGCTTTCAGACCTTTTGCGAGATGCGCAGCGCTTGGGCGAGATCGTCGATGATGTCGGAGGATGTCTCGATGCCGACCGACAGCCGCACCAGCTCCTCTCCGATGCCGGCCGCCTTGAGCTGCTCGGCATCCATCTGCTGATGCGTGGTGCTCGCGGGATGGATCACGAGCGTCTTGGCGTCGCCGACATTGGCGAGATGGCTGATCATGCGCAGCTGCTCGATGAACTTGCGCCCCGCAGCACGGCCGCCCTTGATACCGAAGGAGACGATCGAGCCGGCCCCGCGCGGCAGCATCTGCTTGGCGAGCTGATGGTCCGGGTGGGTCTCCAGCGAGGGGTGCAGCACCCAGTCGACGGCCTTGTTGGACTTCAGCGCGTCCAGCACGAGATGCGTGTTCTGCATGTGACGGTCCATGCGAACGGGCAGCGTCTCGACGCCCTGCAAGAGCTGGAACGCATTGGTCGGCGACATGCAGGCGCCGAAATCGCGCAGGCCTTCGGTGCGCGCGCGCATGATGAAGGCGGCGGTGCCGAACTGCTCGTCGAAGACCATGCCGTGATAGCCGGCATAGGGCTCGGTGAGCACCGCGAACTTGCCCGACCCGCGCCAGTCGAAGCGGCCGCCATCGACGACCGCGCCGCCGATCGCAATGCCATGGCCGCCGATCCACTTGGTCGCCGAATGCATCACGATGTCGGCGCCGAGCTCGATCGGCCGGCTGAGATAGGGCGTGGCGAAGGTATTGTCGATCAGCAGCGGAATTTTCGCATCATGCGCGATACCAGCGACCTTCGGGATATCAAGGACTTCCAGCCCCGGATTGCCGATGGTCTCACCGATCACGAGCTTGGTGTTCGGCCTGATCGCGGCTTGGAACGCATCGTGGCCACGCGGCTTCACGAATGTCGTGGTGATGCCGAAGCGCGGCAGCGTGTGTGCGAGCAGATTGATGGTACCGCCATAAAGCGAGCTCGACGCGACGATGTGGTCGCCGGCACCGAGGAGTGTGGCGATGGCCAGATGCATTGCCGCCTGGCCGCTGGCGGTGCAGATCGCGCCGACGCCGCCTTCCAGCGCCGCAAGCCGCTCCTCCAGCACGCTCGTGGTCGGATTCGAGATCCGCGTGTAGATGTGGCCGGCGCGCTCCAGATTGAACAGCGCCGCTGCGTGGTCCGTATCCTGGAACACATAGGACGTGGTCTGATAGATCGGCACCGCACGGGCCCCGGTCGCGGGATCCGGATGCTGGCCCGCATGCAGGCTCAGGGTTTCGAAGGCAGGCGGCTTGGGTGCGGGCATGCTTGGCCTCGTTGGTTTGGCCTCGTTGGTCGGTCGGCGGGGATGGCCGTTGTGCCACAAATCGACGCGAGGCGTCAGCCTGTACGTCGACCGGGCCGGATTACGGCGAGATGATGCGGTCGCGCATGGCGATCATCACGGCCTGCGTGCGGGTCGCCGCGCCGAGCTTTTCGCAGCAGCTCTTGATGTGGGCCTTCACCGTACGTCCCGTGATGTTCAGCGCGTCGGCGATCTCATCGGAGGATCGGCCAAGCGCCGCCTGCGTCAGCACCTCGCGCTCACGCAATGACAGTACGAGCCGCGGCGCATCCGGCAGGCCCCGCAGCCGCAGCGCCCGGTCGAACGCATAGAGTGCCATGAGATGGAGCGCGGGCAGTTCGCGTTCCGGCAGATTGATCGCGGCGCCGCCGAAATAGACCTGCCCCATCCGGCCCGCGGGCGAGGCGACCGGGATCATGAAGCCGTCGACCATTCCGAAGTCGCGGGCGCGCCGCACCAGCTCGGCTGCGCGCGGCTCCCGCTCCGGATCAAAAGGTGCTTCCCTGAACCAGCGGAACGGCCGGACCGTCGCCTTGCAATAGCGCAGCGCCGGATCGTCCCACACATATTGCGCTTCGGAATACATATCCAGGAAGCCGGCCGGCAGCCGTTCCGCGAGCACGGCGTTGCGCGCAGGCTCTGTCGTCAGCGGGGCGACGTAGGCGCAGCAGAAATAGTCGAAGCCGTGCTGACCGAGCGCGCGGCCCATCGCGTCGAGAATGCTAGCCGCGTCGGGAAGCCTCCCGACCGTCTCGACGAATTCGAACGCGCGAGTGCGGATCACGTCCATTCAGGATCCCCCGACCGGGCTTTGACGGGTCGGCGCTGTGCGACCGGCCCACGCATCGAGTTTAGGACGCCGATTCAGCGCTCGCAACCAGCAGAGGCTAACGTCACGCCCGCGAGTCCTCGCAGGCTGGTGACTTGCGTTTCGGTCTCAAATTACCGATGAAATCCCTCGCGCTCGAACTTCAGACAAGGGACAAGCCGAATGACTGCCGAAACCACTATGACTGCCGACGTAATTGGGTTGACGAAGCCCGCTCCGGTCTCGCGCCGCGCCTTCATGAGCGCGACCGCCGCGGTTGCCGCGGGTTATACGCTTGCCGCGGGACCTGTCCGCGCCGAAGTCATCACCACCGACACGACGGGCCTTCAGGCCGGAGACGCCCAGATCAAGGTCGGCGAGGGTGAAATGCCCGGCTACTATGCACGACCGGCCGGCGCCAGCCGTCCGCCGGTGGTCCTGGTGGCGATGGAGATTTTTGGCCTCCACGAATACATCAAGGACGTGACGCGGCGCCTCGCCAAGCTCGGCGCACTGGCGATCGCGCCCAATTATTACTTCAACAAGGGCCGGGACCTGACCGAGATCACCGACATGAAGGAGCTCCTGCCCATCGTCAACGCAAAGGCGGATGCCGAGCTTTTCGCCGATCTCGACGCCACGGTTGCCTGGGCCGCCTCGCAGGGCGGCGATACCAACAGGCTCGGCATGATCGGATTCTGCCGCGGCGGGCGCTACGTCTGGGAATACGCCGCCCATAGCGATGCGCTGAAGGCCGCCGTTGCCTTCTACGGCTCGCTCGTCGATCCTGCCAATCCGGTATGGCCGAAGAGTCCGCTTCAGCTTGCACCCGAGATGAAGGCGCCCGTGCTCGGCCTCTATGGCGAAGCCGATACCGGCATTACGGTCGCCCAGGTGGAGCAGATGAAGGCTGCGCTCGCGCAGAACAAGAAGACGGCCGAGTTCAAGATCTACAAGGACGCACCGCACGGCTTCCACGCCGACTACCGCGGCAGCTATCGCAAGGAGGCTGCGGAAGATGCCTGGGCCCAGGCGCAGGCCTGGTTCAGGAAATACGGCGTGCTGGGCTGAGGAAAGCTAACATCTTGCCTAGCGTGCGGGCGGCGTCATGCGCCGCCCGCCGAGCTTGCTTACTTGCTCGCCCGTGATCCATCGTTCCCCGGGCTGGAGATACCGAGCCGCTGGGCAATCGTGACGAGTTGAGCCACCGATTGAACGTTCAATTTCTCCATGATCGCCTGGCGGTGCGCTTTGATCGTTCGCTCCGCGCAGCCAAGTTCGCGCGCCGCATGCTTGTTTCTTTTGCCCTGTACAATGATCTCGAAGACCTGCCGCTGACGCGGACTCAGCGTCGACAGCCGAGCCCGAAGCGCCTCCAGTTCACCGTTTCGCGCGCGTTCCGTCTCGTGGCGCGCCATTGCCGCTTCGATTGCGCTCAGTAGCTCTATGGAGCTGACTGGCTTGGTGAGGAAGTTGTCGGCTCCCGCCTTGATCGCCTTCACCGTGAGGCCGATGTCCGGGTAGCCGGTCAGAAACACAATGGGCAGCGTCGAGCCGAGCTCGGTCAAACGGCCTTGAAGCTCAGGACCGCTCAAGTCAGGCATCCGGACGTCCAGAAGAATGCAGCCACCGGCATCTGGGTCTGGCGGCTGATCCAGCAACTGCTGAGCCGATGCATAACTGACGACGCGGTAGCCCGTGTTCTCTAAAAGTCGCTGGATAGCTGTTCGGAATGACGCGTCGTCATCCACGACATGGATGATGCCGCGCATGTTTCTCCTGGGACGAAAAGTAGCTGTGCTTGCCTGTTATTCTTGTTTGTCCGTACAGCGCCTTCACGCCCGGCCAAGGTCTCCTTGCAAGTCTCCTTGGATGTGATCTATCGATTCTGGATTGTCGAAGGCTAATTAAATCTATGAAAGCTGAGAAGCGATCTTTTGTTCGCGAATGTCTGCCATGTGCGCGATCAAGCCAAGTGGTTCTCAATTACCGATGAAGAGCAGAGATGGTTCGCATCAGTTGAATCGCGGTCGTGCCGTCGATAGCGTGCCGCTTTTTCTTTCCGCAAATTAACGAGGCTTCGGCGCACAAGGCGGATAGAACGGCGGGCGGCGGGGCTTCTTAAAACCAAGACGACCATTGTGAAGTTTGACGAACAGGAACGCGGTGCGCTGAAGCGTGCCGGCTTTTCCGTCGCGGACGACTACGAAGCGGCCTACCTCGAAGCCCTCGTCGCGATCGGAGCGCACGACGACGAGACCTTGTGGTTGACGATTACTTTGCCGAACTCCACGCGCGTCGTGTGCGCCTTGCCGCGCGATGAGACGATCGTCGCCATCGATGAGAACGGCTGACGCCCGTGCTACTTTGCATGGGGTTGTTTTCGACATTTTGGTTGGGAGCGAGTCCGGCGCCGGTCTCGCATCTGCCGGAGACCATCGTGGGATGGGCTCGCCGACTGGTACGGCCTAGCGGCGGGCGGCGATCGCCGTCAGCTCCAGCTTGACGCCCGGGCCGAGATCCGCGACGCCGACCGCGGCACGCGCCGGCAGATGTTCCGCGGTGAAATAGCGCTTCCACACCTGGTTGAGCGCCGTCTTGTCGGCGAGATCGGTCACGTAGATCGTCACCTGCAGAACGCAGGAGAGATCGGAGCCCGCCCCTTCAAGCAAGGTTTTCAACTGGCGAAACACGTCGTCGGCCTGGCCCGACATGTCGAGCCCGGCATCCTCCGGAACGACGCCGCCGAGATAGAGCACGCCATTATGCTCGACGATCTCGTGGAGCAGTCCTTCATAGGGCAGGGAACGTTTGATCAAGATGGCATCCGTGAGGTGCAGGACGAGACATGGTCGGCGAATGGGGAAGACTGGTGCTGCCGGACAGGATTGAACTGTCGACCTCTCCCTTACCAAGGGAGTGCTCTACCACTGAGCTACGGCAGCAGATGCTGGCAAAGAATCGGCCGCGACATGGGCCGGCCAAGCGGGGCGATGTCTGCCACAAGCCCCCCTTCTGTGCAAGCGCGCATGCCCCGCGAAATCGATAAATCGGCCCGATCGCGCAGCCAAAGCGTCCAATTCGACCCGAAATGACCCGGTTTGGGGCGATTTGGTTCCGGAAGAAATCCCCAGCCAACTGGCCAGTTGGCCGCAACCCTGAATTCGACCAAATTCTGGCGGCTTCGTTGCTTCCGTCGGCACTGCCCCTTGAGCTGTCCTCGTGCGATGGCATTCTACCGTCGACCATGATGATGGGCCCGTAATGACCGAAGACAACGACAAGACGCGAGCGGGGGACACCCGGCAGGATCGGCTGAAATCGGCGCTGCGCGAGAACCTGAAGCGGCGCAAGGCGCAGGCGCGCGAGCGCGCCGCGCCGGCCGGTCCCTCGCGGGAGGACGAACCAACCCCGGATGAGGAGATCCGGTAAGGCCGGCAGCTGGATTTTTCTTGGATTGAGTGAGAGCGGTGATGGCGCAGGACGGACCGGAACGAACCGACAGGGACACGCTGATCTCGCAGTTCTCCCGCCCCGAGCAGACCTTTCCGACGCTGACCCCGGCCGAGATCGAGCGCCTGCGCCAATTCGGTGAGATCAGACATTACAAGAGCGGCGAACTGCTGTTCGAGACCGGCAAGCGCGGGCCGGGCATGTTCGTCGTGCTGTCGGGCCATGTCGCCATCACCCAGCGCGACGGGCTTGGTCACGTCACGCCGGTGATCGATCAAGGACCCGGCCAGTTTCTCGCCGAACTCGGCCAGCTCTCCGGGCGGCCGGCGCTGGTCGATGGCCATGCCGAGGGCGATGTCGAGACGCTCCTGATCGCGCCGGATCGGCTGCGCGCCCTGCTGGTCGCAGAAGCCAATCTTGGTGAGCGCATCATGCGCGCGCTGATCCTGCGCCGGGTCAGCCTGATCCAGGGCGGCGTCGGTGGCCCCGTGCTGATCGGCCCGTCGCATTCGGCCGGTGTGGTGCGCTTGCAGGGTTTTCTCACCCGCAACGGCCAGCCGCATCACCTGCTCGACCCTGATAGCGAGCACGATGCGGCCGAGCTGATCGCCCGCTATTCGCCCAAGCCCGAGGACTGGCCGCTCGTCGTCACCGCTGACGGCATCGTGCTGCGCAATCCGACCGAGAGCGAGCTGGCGCGTGCCATCGGCATGATCGGTGGTCCCCGCGGCGAAAAGATCTATGACGTCGCGATCGTCGGCTGCGGACCGGCCGGACTTGCAACCGCGGTCTATGCGGCCTCCGAAGGCCTCTCGGTCGCCGTGCTCGACACCCGCGCCTTCGGCGGCCAGGCCGGCGCGAGCGCGCGCATCGAGAATTATCTGGGGTTTCCGACTGGCATTTCCGGCCAGGCGCTCGCGGGCCGCGCCTTCACCCAGGCGCAGAAATTCGGCGCCGACATCATGATCCCGATGTCGGCGAAGTCGCTGGATTGCTCGCGCAGTGCCGGCACCTTTTCGCTGGCGCTCGACTGCGGCGACACCTTGCGCTCGCGCGCTGTGGTGGTCGCGAGTGGCGCGCGTTATCGCCGGCCGGAAATCGAGAATCTGGAAAAGTTCGAGGGCCGCGGCGTCTGGTATTGGGCCTCGCCGGTCGAGGCGCGGCTTTGTTCCGGCGAGGAGGTCGCCCTGGTCGGCGCCGGCAATTCAGCGGGGCAGGCCGCCGTGTTCCTGTCGGGCCATGCGAAGCGAGTACTGATGATCATCCGCGGCGGTGGGTTGGGGGCCAGCATGTCGCGCTATCTCATCGAGCGCATCGAAGCGACGCCGAACATCGAATTGATTTTCAACACCGAGATCACGGCGCTCGAGGGTGACGAGGCCTCGCTACTGCGGCGCATCCGCTGGAAGAGCCGGCTGTCGACCGACGAGGACGCCGCCGAAATTCGCAATCTTTTCCTGTTCGTCGGTGCCGATCCCGCGACCGGGTGGCTCGACGGCTGCGGTGTAACGCTCGATCGCGGTGGCTTCGTCGTCACTGGCGCGCAGTCCGAACTGAATCAGGGCCGGCTCGTTGCGCCGCTCGAAACCTCTGTGCCCGGCGTCTATGCCGTCGGTGATGTGCGCTCCGGCTCTGTCAAGCGTGTCGGCGGCGCCATCGGCGAAGGCGCGCAGGTCGTGGCTTCCCTGCACGGCTTCCTCGGCGACGCCGCGAAACCGGCGCTTTGATCTGTCTTATGGTCCATCCCCTCATCCTGAGGAGCTTGCGCGCCTTCTCACCAGGAGGGTTTAATAGTGAGACAACATAATGGGAGGACTAAATGGCTGAACTCGTCGTGCTCTACAAGACGCCCAAGGATGCTGCGGCTTTCGACAAGCATTATGCCGAGATTCATATTCCGCTGGCGAAGAAGCTTCCTGGCCTGAAGAAGTATGCGGTGAGCAAGGGGCCGGTCGGGACACCCGCCGGTCCGTCGCAATTCCACCTGGTCGCGATCCTGACCTTCGACAGCGTCGGCGATATCCAGAAGGCGTTTGGTACGCCTGAAGGCAAGGCGGCGGCGGCCGACGTTGGGGTATTCGCAACCGGCGGCGTCGAGATGCAGATCTTCGAAACGCGCGAGGTGTAAGCTTCGATTTCGGCGCCGGCGACCGATACTTCTCATTTGAAGCAAGACCGAGCGTCTGACGCCGCCAGTATGACACTCGTGCAAACCCATGCATGCATTTGCCGTGTCGAACGGCGAGTGCATGGCTTGGCGCGTGCGCGTAGCAACATCGTGTGTGGCAATCCGATGAGGGCCGTAATACCATTCTCCTGATCTAAGTGGGGAGAGTAGCCATGGTCCTTGGGTTGAGCCTGCCTGCCTTCACGATGCTCCATGTCATCATCAGTCTGGTCGCGATCGCTTCCGGCATCGTCGTGATGTTCGGACTGCTCGGCTCGAAGCGGATGCCGGGCCTCACCGCGATCTTCCTGCTGTTCACGATTCTGACCAGTGTCACCGGGTTCCTGTTTCCGTTCAAGGAGCTGTTGCCGTCGCATATGATCGGCATCCTCTCGCTGGTGCTGCTCGCGATTGCCTGCATCGCGCTTTACGGCGTGAAGCTTTCCGGCGTCTGGCGCCCGATCTATGTGGTCACGGCGATGACGTCGCTCTATCTCAACGTGTTCGTGCTGATCATCCAGTCGTTCCTCAAGGTGCCCGCACTGGCGGCGCTGGCGCCGGCCGTGCCGCCGGCTCCGCCGTCCGGCCCGGTGTTCGCGGTCGTGCAAGGCATCGTGCTGGTGTTCTTCGTGCTGGTGATCATTGGGGCCTGGCGCCGCTTCAGGCCGATGGCATTTGCTTGATTGTTTTCGTCATTCCGGGGCGAAGCGGTGCTTCGAACCCGGAATCTCGTTCAGCAACACCCGAATTCCGAGTTCGCGCTTAAGCGCGCCCGGAACGGCTCAAGAGCAAGAAGGGAGCAATCATGCCCACCATCACCACCACGGACAGCGTCGAGATCTTCTACAAGGATTGGGGCAAGGGGCAGCCGATCGTGTTCAGCCATGGCTGGCCGCTGTCGTCGGACGACTGGGACGCCCAGATGCTGTTCTTCCTCAACCACGGCTACCGCGTCATCGCCCATGACCGCCGCGGCCACGGCCGCTCCAGCCAGGTCGCTGACGGCCACGACATGGATCACTATGCCGATGATCTCGCTGCACTCACCGCGCATCTCGATCTGAAGAACGCCATTCACGTCGGCCATTCCACCGGCGGCGGTGAGGTCGTGCACTACATTGCCCGCCATGGCGAGAGCCGGGTGGCGAAGGCCGCGATCATCGCGGCGGTGCCGCCCTTGATGGTACAGACGCCGGCCAATCCCGGCGGCCTGCCCAAGGAGGTGTTTGACGGACTGCAGGCGCAACTCGCGGCCAACCGCTCGCAATTCTATCGTGATCTGCCGGCCGGCCCGTTCTATGGTTACAACCGTCCCGGCGCAAAGCCGTCGGAAGCGGTGATCCAGAACTGGTGGCGTCAGGGCATGATGGGCGGCGCGAAAGCGCATTACGACGGCGTCGTCGCCTTCTCGCAGACCGACTTCACCGAGGACCTGAAGAAGATCAACGTGCCCGTCCTCGTCATGCACGGCGACGACGACCAAATCGTCCCCTACGCCGATTCCGGACCGCTCTCGGCCAAGCTCCTGAAGAATGGCACGCTGAAAACGTACAAGGGCTTCCCGCACGGCATGCCGACCACGGAAGCGGAAACCATCAACGCGGACCTGCTGGCGTTTTTCAAGGGGTAGAGCGCCTCACTTCAAATCCACCCTGATCGCGTCGAAATGCGCTTGAAAGGCTTTCGGCTTTTTCGCGCGCGTCTTCGGTGACGCAGACTTCGTCGGCGAAGATCATGCCGCAGGCAATGGCTCTCGCGCCGGCGGCGATGCTGTGGGATGCCTCGGCGACGCTGACCGGGGAGGCGATTGCGATAGCCTCCGGATCACCGGCCGGATAGCCTTACAGAAACCGCCGCGGTCCGGCTGCGTTGAGGCGCAGCCCCGCGACGTCCATGTGAGGTGCAGATCGATGCCGCCCCAGCTCAAACTGATTGCGCTCGATGCCGACGACCTCGCCGTCATCTCAACCCATGTACAGGACGCGCGGGTGCAGACCTCCGACATCATCTGGCGACAGGGCGAGAAGCGGCTGGTGGTCGGCATGAACCGGCTGGACTGGGAGCAGACGCTGGACGGCGAGGCCGAGCCGCGCCGGCTGGTCTCCGCGCTCCGCTTCGACCGCGTGCTGGCCTGCAAGTCGCGCAATATCGACCTCGCCGCACCCGAGCGGGTTTTGGACCTCGTCGGCATCGAGTTTCACGGCCAAAACGCCCCTGGCGGCAGCGCGCTGCTCCTGTTCGCCCATGGCGGCGCGATCCGGCTCGACGTC
>NZ_JBBIAR010000052.1:0-70211 GCF_054185165.1 Bradyrhizobium sp. UFLA05-109
GGCATACACCACGGGATCCTACAAGGACATCACAGTCGAGAAGATCGACGACCACACCGTCAAGGTGAAGTTCAAGAGCCCGACCCCGTTCTGGGCCGACCCCTTCGTCGGCGCGGTCGGCCAGATCCTGCCGAAGCATCACTTCGGCGACTATGTCGGCGCGAAGTCGCGCGAAGCGCCGGGCAATCTGAAGCCGATCGGCACCGGCCCGTACAGGTTCATCGAGTTCAAGCCGGGCGACATGATCCGGGCTGAACGCAACCCCGACTATCACGTGAAGAACCAGCCGTATTTCGACACGCTCGAGGTCAAGGGCGGCGGCGACGCGGTCTCTGCCGCGCGCGCGGTGCTTCAGACCGGCGAATACGACTATGCCTGGAACCTGCTGGTCGAGGATGAGGTCCTCAAGCGCATGGAGACCAGCGGGAAGGGCAAGGTCGACGTCACGCCCTCCGGCAACGTCGAGTTCATCATCCTCAACACGACGGATCCGTGGACCGAGGTTGACGGCGAGCGTTCGAGTGTCAAGACGAAGCACCCGACGCTGTCCGATCCGGCCGTTCGCCAGGCGATCAACCTGCTGATCGATCGCGAGGCGATCCAGAAATTCATCTACGGCCGCGGCGGCATCGCGACGGCGAGCTTCGTCAACCAACCTGCGCAGTTCAAGTCGGGCAAGCTCAAATACGCGTTCGACGTCGACAAGGCGAACAAGATCCTGGACGAGTCCGGCTGGACAAAGGGCGCGGAGGGCATCCGCGAGAAGGACGGCAAGAAGCTCAAATTCGTCTTCCAGACCTCGATCAATGCCCCACGCCAGAAGACGCAGGCCATCATCAAGCAGGCCTGCCAGCGCGCCGGCATCGAGATCGAGCTCAAGTCGGTCGTCGCATCGGTGTTCTTCTCGTCGGACGTCGGCAATCCCGATACCTACTCGAAATTCTATGCTGACATGGAAATGTTCAACACGACGCAGCCGCAGCCAGATCCGGAGCGGTTCCTGAACCAGTGTGTCTCCTGGGAGATCGCCAACAAGGAGAACAAATGGCTCGGCCGAAACATCTCGCGCTGGTCCGATCCAGAGGCCGACAAGGCCTACAAGGCTGCGCAGAATGAGCTCGATCCGGTCAAGCGCGCCGCGCTGCTGATCAAGGTCGACGAGACCTTCTGCGAGGCAAACGTGTTCCTGCCGCTCCTCTCGCGCAACATCGTCGGCGGCGCCGTCAATGGCCTCATGGCCGATATCTCGGGTTGGGACGTCACAACGTGGAATCTGGCGAGCTGGTATCGTAGCGAGTAGCTCGAGCCAGCATCGCGATCAGTCCAACTCAAAGGAGGACTTGGCTGCCTTTACCGACGAGGTGATGAACCGGTGCACCTCCTGAACCCTGCGCGTTCCGTGCGTGTCAGGATGTGACGTCAGCCAATAGCTGCGAACGAAGCGGACATCAGGAAGCAAGCGCCGCAACTCTGGGTAACGCCTTGCAGCATAGTCATGTAAAATGCCGATGCCATGCCCGGCTCGGACTGCCTCCATCTGGGCAATGACGCTGCCGCACTCGTAGCGGCGAGACATCAGCCGGCCGAGAACGGAGGCGTAGTCGAGAGCCCGGCTGTAAGCGAAGTCCTCGATGTGCGTCACGAACAGACGACCTGCCAAATCGGAATGAGCCTTTATCGTCCCCTCGCGCTCGAGATAGCTCTTTGAGCCGTAGACGCTCAGCGTGTAGTCGGTCAGCTTGGACAGGATGAGCCGGCCCTGCTTCGGCCGATCCAGTGTGATCGCGATATCCGCCTCCCGACGCGACAGCGAGAACGTGCGCGGGAGTGGCACGAGTTGAATGATCAGTCCCGGGTGGCGCGCGGCCAACGCGCCCAGATGCTCGGCCAGGAAGTAGTTGCCAAGTCCATCTGGTGCTCCAACTCGCACCGTGCCGGTGATGGCATCTGCACTGCCGCCGATGCTGGCACCGACCTTGAGAAACTCGCTTTCCGCGCGCTCTGCGGCTTGGACCAGTGCCTCCCCTGCGGCAGTTAGCGTGCAGCCGGATGTGTGGCGCTCGAGCAGCTGCGCCTTGAGGCTCTTCTCCAGCGCGGTCAACTGACGCGCGACCGTCGCGTGATTCAATCGAAGATTTTTTGACGCTTTCAGGATCTGCCCTGCGCGAGCGACTTCCAGGAATATCCTCACCCGCTCCCAATCCATTTCCTACACTTCCTGCACAATGGAGCCGCAATTTGGTTCGTTGATGTGCAATTTTATGCATGTCATATGATCTGCGATCAAGCGTTCAATGCAGGGATGCCCCACCCTAGACCGTTGCTTCCCGAAATCAGAGAAAGGAAAGTCCAGATGCCGCTGCTTCGATTCAATATTCTCGAAGGCCGAACAGACGCCGAGATCGAGAAGCTCCTCGATGCGGCTCACGCCGCCGTCGTCGCCGCATTTCACGTGCCTGATGGCGATCGCTATCAGCTCGTATCGGAATATCGTCCCGGCAGGATGATAGCCCTGGACACCGGTCTTGGAATTGCGCGTACCGACAAGGTTGTCCTGGTCGAGGTCAGATCCCGAAGCAGGCCCCAGGAACAGAAGCTGCAATTCTACAAGCTGCTCTGTCAGATGCTCAAGGATGCCTGCAGTCTCGAAAGCTCGGACATCATCGTTTCTTTCGTCGAAAATGGAGACGCTGACTGGTCGTTCGGATCAGGCCGCGCTCAATTTGTGACTGGCGAACTTGCGTGAGGCTTAGGGGCAGCCGCGTGCGCTGGGGGTCGCATCGGATGCCACGACGGCGGCGAGGCGAAGACGGTCAAAGAAATCAGCGATAAGTCGACAGACGCGGCCGCAAGGGTGCTGACCACTGGACCCAAAGCTGCCTGGCCACGGCGAAAGTGCGTGGATGTCGCTTCAGCTCCCGCACGGCTTGGGCGCGCAGCACATGGGGCATGCCGCGCCAGGACAGGGCGATGCGGACATCCGTCAACCAGAGCGGCCTGGCGCCGAAACGCCGCTTGTAATCGGAATTGCCGATGCTGAGATCGAAGTGCCGCACGCCTTGCCGATGCAGGGCCGCCATCGTCTGTTCGATGCAGAGCTGACCCGGCGAGCAGTTCGACCATTGCCCGCCGGCGTTGGTGTTGCGCAACAGCGAATAGTGCGCGCCGTGCCTCAGTCCCAGGGTGGTGGCCACGACCTCGTCGCCGCAGACCAGCGCCGAAACAATGGCGTAGCCGTCTCCGAGCCCGCGGCGGACCACGTCGCGGTAGAACTTCGCGTTACGGGGCTCGTCGAGGACGAACTTCTCTCCCAGCTCCTTCATGCGCTTGTTCTGCTGGCGATCCATCACGTCGAGAATGCGCAGCGCCTCGTCGACGTCCGTAACCATCTCGAACCTCGCTCCGCGATGGCGGGCGAAGACGCGCCAGCGGCGCGCCAACTGGATCTTGGCGATTGAGGCGCGATAGTCCTCGAAACCGTCGCCGAACTCGACGAGATTGCCGTTCACCGAACAGAGGGTCGCCCGCTGGGTCGCCGCCAGCGGGTTGGGGCGCCCACGGATCTCGATCGGCATCTTCTCCAGGTTGATCAGATCGGGACGCTCGGGCAACCCGCGCAACGCTGTCAGGAAGTCGGAAGCGATCATACGCAGACTCGCGGAATCGCGCGGCGAGTCGGATGCCAGGATCGGCGCGTTGTAGTCGCTGCGGCCGAAATCGGCGAATTCGACGACGCGCGCGGGGCCGCGCCTGCCGCACACCAGCGGAACCAGCGCAACGTCGCGCCGCGTGTCGGCGGCCACGATGAAGGCGATCAGAGGCGTGAACTCGAAGGTGCGGTACCATGCATCGAGCCAGTGCCTATGCTGGAAGACCGTGGCGCAGCCGCCGTCACCCCACCGCGCGGAGGCTTCAGCCCAATCACGGACGAACTCAACCCCGAAAGCCGATCCGGCCTGGTCCATAGTGTTCACTCATCGTCAAACCGATTGTGCTCGCCCCAGTGGCTCTGTCGCGTTTCACGGGCGAGGATTGCTATGGCAGACCGATGGCCAACCATTTGAGCGCAAAGAATGTTTGAAATGTAAGGGCGATGCCGACCTCGATGTCCTCCTGCCTGTGGCAAAGAAGCTCGGCTCTCCGGTCACACTGAAGCGCTGCCGAAACGGATCAAACCGCCAGAGACTAACGTGAGCCAGCAGCTCCATCGCGACGAAGAGCGGCTGCGTATACCATCCTCAAATGGGCGCTGGTAGAACGCGCGATGTCGCACCTCTTTAGGGTTATTGGGAACTGTTAGGCCGCTGCAATTCCCACACACGGCTTGCCGCACATGCCCTTATGCGATCGACAGAATCTCGATCTCCTGACTGCTCGCACCGACGACGTCTCCGACCGCCTTCCCGATCAGCGATTTCGCGACCGGAGCCACGAACGAGATCGACCCGGCCTTCGGATCGGCTTCGTCCTCCCCGACGATGCGATAAGTCTGCACGCGGCCGTCGGCCCGGCTGAACGTCACCGTGCTGCCGAAGGCGACCGTATCGGTCGACGCCGGATTGGGAACCAATTGGGCCGTGCGCAGCCTTTCGGCGAGGTAGCGGACGTCGCGCAAGGGAACCGCCGATTGCCGGCGCTTTTCGTTGACATCTTCGATGCGCTGCGCGGCCTCGTAGGCCTCGCGCGCTTGCCGAAGCTGCAACTCCAGAGCCTGCAATCCTGATTGGGTCACCAGGTTGGGATGCGGAGAAATCGGGCGATCCGGCAACAACGTCTCGGACGCGGTTTCGGCACTCTCTTCTTTGGTAAAGGCGACGCTCAATCCAGGACCTCGTCGATGTTGAGGGGCGGCGTAACGTGGTCACGCCGCGCCTGCCGCGAACATGCGCTACTTCTTATCGAACGGGATGTAATGCTGATACTCCTTTGGCACCGAGCTGCGGTAGCGCGAGGGAACCGTGCCGGTGTCGATCGAATGATCGATCTCCTGCTGCCGTGTCATCTGCTTCTTCTTGGCCGGCTTTTTCTCAGTGGTTTTCTTCGAATCTGCCGATGGGGTCGTTGCGGTCGCGCCGGCCGCGGGCGTCGCTGTCGCGGGCGCGGCGGTCTGGGTCGTGCCGGCCGGCGCAGTCGTGGTTGCGGCAGGCGCAGGGGTCGTGGCTTGAATCGGCGGCGTGGTTGCCGCGTCGGTGCCCTGAGCCAGCGCGATCGGCGTCTGCAACATGAGGGCGAATGCGATACTCGCAGCGGGCAAATATGACCTTTGCATCAGAACCTCCAAAGTTCCTGATCCGAATGTCGAAAGCTAATCCTGCGCGCTGGGCGTACGCAAGTCACCGAGCATAAGCCGAAAGGCGGGCGCGCACTGTGGCCGGATTCACACAACAGGCATTGCCATACCGCGCGATGAGATCAGGAAGAATTGTCATCGCGTCTAGGTTGTTGTTCGAGCATGATCTCCGCACAAATGCGTTCCGCGTTTGTCGCGAGGGAAACCGCTTCACACGTTGCGCTAACGCGGCCCTTTCGGGTCCGGATCATGCTCTAGTGCGGCGCGCCGGGCCCGGTCTCCTTCAGCCGTTCCGTGAACCAGATGGTCTGCGTCCGGTCGAGCACGCCACCGACATAGATTTCCGCGGTCGTTACCTTCGCCCTGGCAAGCACGAGCAGCACGCCGATCTGGTAGGCGAACCAGATATCGGGATTGGTGAGCGCCTTCAGCTTCTGCTGGTCGTGCTCGATCGCGGTGTGATTGCTCGCATTGCGGATTTCGACGGCGAGCAGGTTGTTCGGGATCTCGCGCTGATGCACGACGACGTCGGGGTAGATCGATTTTCCCAAATGATCGTCGGTCGAGATGATCGTGCCGCGCGGCAGGTGCAGCGTGCGCTCGCCGAGCCGGTCGTAGTTGCAATCGACCGCCCAGCCGGAAAACTGCTTCTCCAGATAAACGGCAAAGCGGTGGGTCACCGCGCGCTCGCCGACATCCCTCTCGAACAGGAAGTCTTCGTGGACGTAAAGTTCCCGGAGTGCCGCGATCAACTTGTTCAGCTCGGTCTGCATCGTGCTCCCCGCCCCAAGCGCTCTCATATTTCTGCGTTACGAGACCTCATGGTGAGGTGCACGGAACGCGCGTCTCCGGACGATGCTCCGCATCGCCGAGCGGGAAGCAATCGAAGCTTACCTCACATCACGACTTCGATCAGCCGCGGCCCTGGCTCGGCGACGGCTTCGGCAAGCGCCTTGTTGAACTCGTCGGCGCCGGTGACGGCGCGGCCCGGCACGCCCATGCCCTTTGCCAGCGCCACGAAGTCGAGGGTTGGGCGATCGAGCCTGAGCATGTCGGTCGCGCGCTGGCCGGGCTCGCCGGCGCCGACACCGTCGAACTCGCCGCGCAGGATCTGGTAGATGCGATTGGCGAACACGATGGTGACGATGTTCAGTCCTTCGCGGGCCTGCGTCCACAGCGACTGGATCGTGTACATCGCACTGCCATCACCGACCATGCACATGATCTTGCGGTCAGGACAGGCGATCGCAGCACCGATCGAGAGCGGCGTCGAGAAGCCGATCGAGCCGCCCATGTTCTGGATCCAGTCGTGCGGCGCCGCCGCCGCCGTCGGCGGGAAGAAGCCGCGCCCCGTGGTCAGGGATTCATCGATCAGGATTGCATTCTCGGGGATCGCATAGGCGATCGCCTGGGCGATGGTGGTGAAATTGAGCGCGCCGGTCGGCTTCACCAGCTCCTGGAGCTGCTGCGGCTTGACGTCGTGCGAGGTGGCATGCAGCGCGCCGGCAAGCGCTTCCAGCGCCGCGACCGAGTTCTCGCCCCATTCGGTCATGCGATGAACCTCGCAGCCCTCGGGCTTGAGCAGGCTCGGCTTGTTCGGATAGGCGAAGAAGGCGACGGGATCATTGGCCTCGACCAGGATGATGTGACGAAAATCCTTCAGCAGGGGCAGCGCCTGGTCGATCACATAGGGGATGCGGTCGATCGAGAAGCGGCCGCGGCCGCGCGCCATGCGCGGACGGAAGGTCGGGCCCATCACCTGACATCCGGTCTTGCCGGCAATGCGCTGCGCCAACGCCAGCCCCTGCTCGCTCAACGCGCTGCCGACCATCAGCATCAGCGTACGGCTGCCGTCATTGCGCAGGATTTTGGCGGCAAGCTCGACCGCCTGCGGCGAATAGGACGGGCGCTGCTTGTCCGCCGGCACCTCGGCGATGTCCTCGGCCTCGTTCCAGGCGGTGTCGGCAGGCAGGATCAGGGTCGCGATCTGCCCCGGCGCGCTTTTGGCGGCGGCGATCGCCGCGGCACCATCGGCGGCGACCGACTTGGCGTCCGGCGAGGTCCGCACCCAGGACGACATCGGCCGCGCCAGGCCCTCGATGTCGGAGGTGAGCGGCGCGTTGTAGCCGATGTGGTAGCCGGCGTGCTGGCCGACGATGTTGACGATGCCGGAATGCGCCTTCTTGGCGTTGTGCAGGTTCGCAAGACCGTTGGCGAGACCGGGGCCGAGGTGCAGCAGCGTCGAGGCGGGCGCGCCCTTCATGCGGTAATAGCCGTCGGCCGCGCCAGTCACCACGCCCTCGAACAGGCCGAGTACACAGCGCATGCCGGGAACACGATCGAGCGCCGCAACGAAGTGCATCTCGGACGTCCCGGGATTGGTGAAGCAGATGTCGACCCCGCCCTTGACCAGCGTCCGTACCAAGCTTTCCGCACCGTTCATCGTTTCAGCTCCCGCGGCCTTTTTACGTTGGATCTGTATCGATCAACCATTGTTCGCCGTCCCCGTCAAAGCAATAGCGGACATTGCTGCCCTGCCGGGTGCCACGACGGGGTTTCTTGCCTAATGCGGCTTTGCGATCCTGCGCGCTCTCCGCGTTTGGCAATCGTTAAGGATTGTGCCTGCTCACGCTGCCGTGGCTTGCGAAACGCCGGCAAATATGGCCTGTGGTCGTCCATTGAATCGATTTTTTGCTGGGGGAAAGAATGAACCGGTTTTTTGCCGCACCGATCGCCGCCATCGCGGTCCTGACCATCAGCGCAGGCGGGGCGTATGCGGCGGGTATGTTTGACTTCACCGGCACCGCCTCCACCGGCTATCTCGGCGGCGGGGCGAGCCCGATCCCCCGCACCACCGTCATGTATCCCACCAACTACGCCCCCGGCACGATCGTGATAAACACCGGTGAGCGGCGGCTCTACCTCGTGTTGTCGAACGGCCAGGCACTGCGCTACGGTATCGGCGTCGGCCGCGACGGCTTCCGCTGGGGCGGCGTGCATCGCATCTCCGCCAAGAAGGAGTGGCCGGAATGGACGCCGCCGGCGCAGATGATCGCCCGCCGGCCCGATCTGCCGCGCCACATGCGTGGCGGTATCGAGAACCCGCTCGGTGCCCGCGCGATGTATCTGGGCTCGACGCTCTACCGGATCCACGGCTCCAACGAGCCGGAGACGATCGGACAAGCGGTTTCCTCCGGCTGCTTCCGCATGACCAATGACGACGTCACCGACCTCTATGGCCGCGTCTCGGTCGGCACCACGGTGGTGGTGCTGAACAACTAGGGTCACTTCGTAGGGTGGGCAAAGACGCGAAGCGCCGTGCCCACCATTTCTCCATCATCTCGGGAAAAGAGGTGGGCACGCTTCGTGCCCACCCTACGCGCGCTGCAACCGCTATCGCGTTGAGATGGCGGGGCACGGCGCTGTCGCGCCTTTGCCCACCCTACGCAGTTGGAACCCGGACCCGCGACCGCTGCGCTCTTGTGCGCGAGGTGCGAATACGGCAGCGTTGCATGACGATGAACGCTTGTCGCCCGCTTTCGCCCTTTTGTCGCACCGCCCTTCTCGCGCTGGCGGTTTTGACCTGCGCCGGCGACGTCTGCACCAATGCCACCGCCGGCGAGCTGCCGGCGATCGCATCGCGCCAGCGCAGCGAGAAGAAGAGCTTTACCGACGGCGAGATCGTCGACGGTTTCCTCAAGACCGCGTTCGGCGCCGAATATCACCTCGCCGGCCGCGTCGACCGCATCCGCAAATTCGACGCCCCGGTGCGCGTCTTCGCCGAGAGCGAGGGCCGCGCCGACCGCAGGGCGCAGCTCGCCAAGGTCGTCGCCGACATTGCGCGACGCGTGCAGCATCTGGACATCGCCATGACCGACGATGCTGAAGCGGCCAATGTCCGCGTCAAGATGGTGCGCGACCGCGACCTCTATCGCACCATCTCGACGTTCTATGGCGCGGACAAGGCGCGCGAGATCCGCTCCTCGCTCGATCCGCAATGCCTCTCCGGCTTTCGCAAGAACGAGAAGTTCGAGATCGAGCATTCCGACGTCATCCTGACGGTCGACAATGGCGACTTCGTCTTCCTCGACTGCGCCTATGAGGAGCTGTTGCAATCGCTCGGGCCGATCAACGACACCGCGAGCGTGCCCTGGACCATGTTCAACGACAATGTGTCGATGGGCTATTTCGATGTCTATGATCAGTACATCCTCAATCTGCTCTACGATCCGCGCATCAAGGCAGGCATGACGGTGCCGGAGGTCCGCAGCGTTCTGCCCGAGGTGATCGCCGACGTGCGGGCCTGGGTGAAACAGGTGAATAATCTTGCGGAGTGACAGGCCAGCGAGTTCGCTGCGCCCTCTCCCCTGGATGCTGACGAGAAAAGGACATCGGATGAGTGAGAGCAGCGGCGGTCAGGCAAGCGAGCAACAAGCCGGCTTTGCGGGTGTCACACGCAAGGTTCTCGAACGCCTTGCATTGCCGGGTGATCAGCGCGAGCTCGTCGTGGTCGAGGTGACCTATCCACCCGGTGGCGTCGCGCCGCTTCACCGGCATCCGGTCGGCGGCGTGATCTTCATTGTCGAAGGCGTTGCCGAGTCGGCCTATGGCGACGATGAGCCGCGACAGTATCGAGCCGGCGAAACCTTGCAGGATCGCTCCGACAGTCCCCACACTCTGTTTCGCAATTGTGACCCGGGGCGCCCGCTCCGCTTTCTGACTATCTACGCTCTCGAACCCGGGCGCTCCTACACAACGAGTCCCTGAGATCGAGCTGAGCAGAACCACAAGCCGCCCTCCTCGCGCGCTGTCGCCGAATTTTACGCGTGTCGCGCGAGCGTCACATGTGCGTCAGCCAATCGCGATAGTCGGTACGTCCCTCCCGAGAAAACTCGCGCAAGTTGCGCCAGACATAATGATGGGGCGTCCATATGAAATCGAAAGGCTTTCTTTTCTCGATATCCGCGATGTCGCTCGCCGCATCGCTGGGCGTTGTGGCGCCAGCACGCGCCGGACAGGACAATGATCATGGTCACGACGGGAACCGTCACGGCCGCAAGTCACCGCAGGTGGTGTTGATCTCGCTCGACGGCGCCAAGCCCGACTTCATCCAGAAGTTCATCGAGGAGGGTGTGCTGCCGCGCGACGGCGGACTGGCGCGGCTCAGCCGCCACGGTGCGGTGGCGATGCAGAACGTGACGGCCTCGCCGTCGCTCACCGCGGTGTCGCATATCGCGATCGCGACCGGATCGACGGCCGTGCACAATGACATCCCGTCGAATACCTTCGAGGCCGTCGTCGCGCCGATCTCATCGAGCCTGAGCGGCTTTGCGGCTCCGATCGGCGGCTATCAGGAGAGCCCGCTCGGGCCCTCGCCGCAGCCGACAGCGTTGCCGCTGTGGGTGCAGCTGCGCCAGCAGGGCAAGAAGGTCGCCACCGCGACCTGGCCGGGCGGCGATGGCGCCGACATCTCGATCAACAACACGGTGGTGCAGCCGGCCCAGCCGATCCGCGTCACCAACTACACCGTGCCGTTCGGGGCGTTCGGCGGCATCGGGGCCCAGGGCTTCTCGCTGTCCAAGGGGGATTTTGCGCCCGATCCGACCGTCGCCACGGCGCTTCAGGCGGCCGGCCAGTTCTCGTACAGCCCGGTGCTGGCGACGTCGGCGCCGATCGAGACGTTCTCGTGCGCCTCGGCGGCGCCCACAACCTGCACCAGCGCAGCGACGCTCGACGTCAAATATGCGATCCGGGCGGCGGCCATCGACACCAGCAACGACGGCAAGGTGAACTACGACACGCTGGTGTTTTTCGACGCGACACGCGGCATCACGTCGGGACCATTCCACGCGCCGTCGACCGGACCGGCCTATGCCAAGTTCGGCGGCGAGAACGCGCCGTTCTTCTTCGAAGGCAGCGGAGCCAAGGTCGGCGCCGCCTACTTCGTCTCGCAGCTCGCGCCCGATCTCTCGGTCGTGCGCTTCGCCCGCTACGGCGCCAACTACATCCCGCGCAACACGCCGGTGCTGGCCGACGTCGACGACATCAACAACAATATCGGCTTCTGGCGTCCGCAGGGCGACTTCCGCATTCCGGAGCGGCTGAGCCCCGGCTTCACCAACTTCCCCGACGTCGAGATCGAGGCGATGTACGAGGACATGGTGAAGACCTTCGTGCGCTACCAGGCCGATATCGGCGAGCGTGCGATCCTGAACCATCCCGATGCCGACCTGGTGATGGTCTATATCGAGGAGCCCGACGGCTCCGAGCATCAGTTCCTGCTCACCGACCCCCGCCAGGGTACCAGCCCGAACGACCCGAACTCGATCGGCGCCAACCAGGATCCGGCCAAGGTCGCGCGCTACGCTTCGTACATCCGCTTCGCTTACCAGGCTGCCGACAAGGCCGTGAAGAGAATCGCCGACGCTGCGGACCGCGACAGCAACGTCATCGTGGTGTCGGACCACGGCTTTGCGCCGTTCCACACCTCGGTGAGCATGCTCAACATCCTGCGCAATGCCGGTATCGACACCACCAAGGTGGGAGTCCGCACGTCCGGCCCGGCGGCCAACATCTATGTCAACCTCCAGCAGCGCGAGTCGGGCGGCACCGTCGATCCCGCGGCCTATAACGCCCTGGTCGCACAGATCGCCGATGCGGTGAAGAACGCGGTCGATCCCAACCCGCGGTTCAACTACTCACTTCAGGACGGGCGCATCTTCACGGTGGTCGAGAGCCGGCCACTGCAATGCGAGGCCACGACCGGGCAGTGCACCAGCAAGACCATCGGTCAGGATTTCGGCGACGTATTCGCGCTGATGGCCCCTGGCTACAACTTCGACGGCATCCAGAGCCCCGGCGTCGCCCGCCTCGGCGATGCGCCGTTCAATTCGGCCTCGACCACGCTGTCGATGCCGAATTTCTACGGCGCCCATGGCCATGATCCCGAGCTGCCGGTGATGAGCGCGACCTTCATTGCCTCCGGCCCCCAGATCCGCAACGAGACGATCCGGCGCATGCGCAATGTCGACGTGGCGCCGACCATCATGCAGATCCTGGGCGTGAAGCCTCATCACGTCGACGGCGAGGTGCTGCGCGAGATCCTGCGCTGACAGGCCGGCGATCGCACAACAAATCCGATGGGACGCCCGCCGGCGTCCCATCGGAACCGGCATGGTGGGAGCTTGCGGAGAACTCCTTCATCGCCTGAGTGTCATGATGTCAGACATCTGCTACATTGCCCGATGCCTGCACGTCGCAGGTTGAAAGACGTCACATCATGCGCATGCTTCATCTGCTGATCCTGGCGGGCGCAGCGATGCTGGTGGTCGCACCAGCCGCGGCGCAACGCTACGACCCGCGCTACCCGGTGTGCCTGCAGACATGGCATGTGCGCGGCCTCACCATCATCGACTGCAGCTATGTCTCCATGGATCAATGCCGGGCGACGGCATCGGGACTTGCGGCCATGTGCCTGCAGAACCCGTATTGGCAGGGAGTGCCGGTGCGCGGTTCGCGGCGGCAAGGCCGCGGCTATTAGGCCGCGATGAGGATCAGCGCGCAGCCCCAGCGAAACCCATGGTTTACCGACGTTGCGAGAGACGTGATGGGGCATCGCCCCTCGCGTCCGAGGCACCCCTTCCGATCGGCGTCGACTTCGTCGGGATGTAGCGCACGATGAGAAACGGGCACATTTGACTTCATCGAAGCGCCAACCTCCTGGGCCCATAGGATCATGATGCATCAGCCTACGTTCGTCTTCGCCATCTTGTTTTTCTTCGGAGTGACAACCTCGCAAGCTGCCGGCGTAAGAAACTTCGACATTCCTGCCAGCCCGGCCGGACCGGCGATCAGATTGTTGGTTTGGACCCCTTGTGCCGAGCCGCCTCAAGAGATGGATGCGCGTGGAGCTACCTTTTTCGCTGTGCCCGGATGTCGGATCACTGGAGAAAAGCTCCCACTCATCGTGATGTCACATGGCAGGAGAGGATGGTTCGGCGGTCACCACGACACCGCAGCTGCCTTGGCGGATGCTGGGTTCGTTGTTGCAGTGCTCAACCATCCTGGCGATACCTGGCGTGATACGAGCCGCACGGACAGTCTCTCGGTTCTCGTCGAGCGACCCACAGACGTCAAGCGGTTGATCGACTATATGCTTGATGGCTGGCCGGATGCGTCACGCATCGATACCCAGCATATAGGGCTCTATGGTTTTTCATTTGGTGGCTACACGGGTCTCGTCGTCATCGGCGGCAATCCCGACCTGCGGAAAGGCTTGCCTAACTGCGCGACGTCGAGCCTGAAGGCATGCAAGCAGCTCGAAGACGGTGAGCTGGCCGATCAACCGATCACCCATGACCCGCGAGTCAAGGCCGCCGTCATCATCGATCCCTTTCCCACATTCCTCTTCGCTGAGGAGAATCTCAAAGGAATAGCGGTGCCGGTCCAGTTATGGAGTTCTGACCCGGCGCAGAGTGGCGACGGCCTATCTGGGTGCTGCGCGGCAGCTATCAATCAAAGGCTTCCGACGAAGCCGGACTACCATTTCGTGGAAAATGCGAAACACTATTCGTTCCTCGCCACGTGCACCCCGAAGGAGACACAAGAGACTTCTGCAATCTGTACCGATGCGCCGGGTTTCGATCGCGCCGGCTTCCATAGACGGCTTCACGCAGATGTCGTCGAATTTTTTCGCAAGGCATTTCACTGAAAGCGTCAAGCCATAGAGTTCTGACCCTAGACCTTACCCCCGCCCCATATGCCCTTCAGCGCCGCGGTCAGCAGCGTCGGAGCCGCTGGCGGGGGGAGCCGGTCAGCGGGTAGCCGGCGAGATTCGCCGCTTCCGCCTGCTCACAAATCCGGATGTGGCAAAACTCGCCCTTGCCCCGACGCACGCAACGGGTTGTAATTGCGGGGACAAATACCGCAGCGCAGAATTCAACAATAACGCGCGCGGCTGCAAGGGAGAACAGGTCATGCATGGGACCATCGAGAGCCCAGTCACGCGCGAGGGCTTACACGAGCGCGCCGCATCGCTGCCGCTGGAGCAGTTCGATCCCGGCCATCCCGAACTGTTCAGGAGCGATGCGTTTTGGCCCTATTTCGACCGCCTGCGCCGCGAAGACCCCGTGCATTATTGCAAGGACTCGATGTTCGGCCCGTACTGGTCGGTGACACGGTACAACGACATCATGGAGATCGAGACCAACCATTCGGTGTTCTCCTCGGCCGCTTCGCTCGGCGGCATCACCATCCGCGATATCGATCCTGACCTGCGCCGCGAGAGCTTTATTGCCATGGACCCGCCGCGTCACGCAGCCCAGCGCAAGACCGTGGCGCCGATGTTCACGCCGACGCATCTGGACGAGCTCGCGCTAAACATCCGCAAGCGCTCGGCCGAGTGCCTGGACAATCTGCCACGCGGCGAGGAATTCGACTGGGTCGACCGCGTTTCGATCGAGCTCACCACGCAGATGCTCGCGGTGCTGTTCGACTTCCCCTGGGAGGACCGCCGCAAGCTGACGCGCTGGTCGGATGTCGCGACCACCATTCCCGGCTCCGGCGGCCTCGTCGCCACCGAGGACCAGCGGCAAGCCGAGCTCCTGGAATGTGCGACTTACTTCGCGCGGCTGTGGAAGGAGCGCATCGAGCAACCACCGAAGAGCGATCTGCTCTCGATGCTCGCGCATGGCGCGGCGACGCGCGACATGGACGCCAAGAACTTCCTGGGCAACCTGATCCTGCTGATCGTCGGCGGCAACGACACCACGCGCAACACCATGTCGGGCTCGATCTATGCGCTCAGCCAGCATCCGGAGCAGTATCGGAAGCTACGCGAGAATCCGGCGCTGCTCGACAGCTTCGTCCCCGAGGTGATCCGCTGGCAGACGCCGCTCGCCCATATGCGCCGCACCGCGCTCGCCGATTTCGAATTCCGCGGGAAGGAAATCAAGAAAGGTGACAAGGTCGTGATGTGGTACGTCTCGGGCAACCGCGACGAGGAGGCAATCGAAAAACCCTACGAATTCATCATTGACCGCGCCCGGCCGCGCACGCATCTCTCCTTCGGCTTCGGCATCCACCGCTGCGTGGGCCTCAGGCTTGCAGAGCTGCAATTGAAGATCATCTGGGAAGAGATTTTGAAGCGCTTCGATCATATCGACGTAATCGGCGAACCCAAGCGGGTGTACTCGAGTTTCGTGAAGGGTTACGAGACGCTGCCGGTCAGGATTGCGGCGTGATTCACGAAAACTGGAGCAACCAGCCATGAACATCCAAACTCCAGTCAGGACCGACAACGCCGCACGCATGCGCCGGGCCCACGAGGAAGCCTATGCGACACCGTTGAAGGATTACCACCCCGGTGCGCCCAGGCTGTTCCAGGACGACACGCTATGGCCGTGGTTCGAGCGGCTGCGCAAGGAAGAGCCGGTGCACTACTGCACCAACGCGCCGATCGAGCCGTACTGGTCGGTGGTCAAATACAACGACATCATGCATGTCGACACCAATCACGGCATCTTCTCCTCCGACTCGACGCTCGGCGGCATCTCGATCCGCGACGTGCCGGCCGGTTACGACTGGCCGAGCTTCATTGCGATGGACCAGCCCACGCACTCGGCGCAGCGCAAGACGGTGTCGCCGATGTTCACGCCGACGCATCTGGACGAGCTGGCGAAGCTGATCCGCCAGCGCTCGCAGTCCGTGCTGGACAATCTGCCGCGCAACGAGACCTTCAATTTCGTCGAACGCGTCTCGATCGAGCTGACGACGCAGATGCTGGCCACCCTGTTCGACTTCCCCTGGGAGGAACGGCGCAAGCTGACGCGCTGGTCCGACGTCTCCACCGCGCTGCCAAAGAGCGGCATCGTCGCATCCGCCGAAGAACGGCGGAAGGAGATGGACGAGTGCTACGCCTACATGTCCAAGCTGTGGAACGAGCGCGTCAATTCCGCGCCGCGTAACGACCTGCTGTCGCTGATGGCCCATAGCGACGCCACGCGCTTCATGGACCCCGACAACCTCATGGGCAACATCATCCTGCTCATCGTCGGCGGCAACGACACCACGCGCAACACCATGACCGGCTCTGTGCTGGCGCTGAACGAGAACCCCGAGCAATACGACAAGCTCCGCGCCAATCCGGCGCTGATCGATTCCATGGTGCCGGAGGTGATCCGCTGGCAGACGCCGCTCGCGCACATGCGGCGCACGGCGCTGCAGGACACCGAAATCGGCGGCAAGGAGATCAAGAAGGGCGACCGCGTCGTGATGTGGTACGTCTCGGGCAATCGCGACGAGGAGATGTTCGAGAAGCCGAACGACTTCATCATCGACCGGCCGCGGCCACGCACTCATCTGTCCTTCGGCTTCGGTATCCACCGCTGCGTCGGCATGCGGCTTGCCGAGCTGCAGCTCCGGATCGTCTGGGAGGAGATGCTCAAGCGCTTCGACCGCATCGAGGTGGTCGGTGAACCCCGGCGGATCTATTCGAGCTTCATCAAGGGCTATGAGACGCTACCGGTGAGGATTCCGGGGTAGCGTGCGCGAGGAGTGGCAAGCGCTTGCCGAATCTCCGCTGTCATGCCACGCGAAAGCGGAGCATCCAGTACGCCGCAGCTTCCCCGTAGTTTTCACCGCCTCTGGAATACTGGATCACCCGCTTTCGCGGGTGATGACAGCAGAGAGTGAGGCAATGAGCGGATCGCTCCTGACCCTCATTGCCAGGCTATAAAATTCCGGCATGACAGGTCGCACAAGATGCGAAGTGAGGACAACGCGCTTCCGGTCTAAATCCCCGTGAGATGTCGAACGGAGCGATCGGTGCGCTCCCTCTCCCCGCACGCGGGGAGAGGGAGAAAGCACGCGCTCAGGCGAGTTTGATATCCCAGACGCCGTCCTTGCGGCAGGCGGCCACTTCCTCGCGCAGGAGCGCGGTGATGGCAACGGTCGCCGTCGACGCCGGACGATCGATCGGAGAGGCAACAATGAGCTCGCGCGTCATCGGCTTCGAGACACCAGCGGTTTCAAGCCGTCCGTCCGAGACCTCGCCGTGCAACGAAGAGGGTGGCAGCAGGGCGAAGCCGAGGCCCTCCTCGACGAGGCTCGTCAGGACACGGAACGAATCCGCCTCGAGCTGGACGTTGAGCTTGATCTTGCGCTGCGCGGCCGCGTGCTCGATCAGCGCCCGGAGCCCATGCGAATGACTGGGCAGCACCAGCCGCTGCCTGAGCAGCCAGCCGATGTCGACGCTCTTCTTGCGGGCGAGCCCGCAGCCGCGCGGGCCGACCGCAACGATGTTGTCGCGCCCCAGGCTCTGCACGGTGAGGTGCAGATCAGCCGAGCGGCCGTAGAGGATCGCAAGATCCATCTCCCCGCGATGCAGCCATTCGACCAGATGGCCGCTGTAGCTCTCGACGATGCGCAGCGTGATGCCCGGATAGGTCTCGACGCAGCGGCGGGCGAAGCGCGCCGACAGCACGCAGCTCACGGTTGGAACCAGGCCGAGCACGACGTGGCCCGAGAGCGGGCCCTGCGCCGACTGGATGTCGTCGCGGATCTGGTCGATCTGGCGAACGATGCCCGAGGTGCGCGCGAGCAAGAGGCGTCCGGCCTCGGTCAGCACCATGCCGCGGCCGTTGCGGGTGAACAACTCGGTACGCAGCTCGTGTTCCAGGAGCTTGATCTGCCGGCTCAGCGCCGGCTGCGCCACGCGCAATGTGTCGCTCGCCTTGGAAAGGCTACCGAGCTCGGCCACGCAACTGAAGGTCCTGAGCTGACGGAAATCCATGCTTGCCAATCTTTGAACGCTACTCCATACGCTATAGCAAATGAGCATAGGGGGTTGGCGTTGTTTTCACAACGCCGGACGCTTGGCCGG
Source organism: Bradyrhizobium sp. UFLA05-109 (assembly GCF_054185165.1). Taxonomy (NCBI): domain Bacteria; kingdom Pseudomonadati; phylum Pseudomonadota; class Alphaproteobacteria; order Hyphomicrobiales; family Nitrobacteraceae; genus Bradyrhizobium; species Bradyrhizobium sp. UFLA05-109. The sequence continues at coordinate 18,171 of NZ_JBBIAR010000052.1, forward strand.
CGTTATCTTCAACGCGACCGACGGGAAACGCCATGAGCCAACAAAAACACGACGACCATCACACCGATGACCACGCCGATATCCGCGAAGCCGTCGCAAAACTCTGCGCGCAGTTTCCCGGCGAATACTGGCGCAAGCTCGATCGCGAGATGGCCTATCCAAAAGCCTTCGTCGATGCGCTCACAGAAGCCGGCTACCTCTCGGTGCTGATCCCCGAGGAATATGGCGGCGCGGGATTGAAGCTGTCGGCGGCCGCCGCGATCCTCGAGGAGATCCAGCGCGCGGGCTGCAACGGCGGCGGTTGCCACGCCCAGATGTACACCATGGGCACGGTGCTCCGGCATGGCAGCGACGCGCAGAAGGCGAAGTATCTGCCGAAGGTCGCGACCGGCGAGTTGCGCCTGCAAGCCTTCGGCGTCACCGAGCCGACCAGCGGCACCGATACCTCCTCCCTCAAGACCTTCGCGCGTCGCGAGGGCGATCATTACGTCGTCAACGGCCAGAAGATCTGGACCAGCCGCGCCGAGCATTCCGACCTGATGATCCTGCTGGCGCGCACCACGCCGAAGGAGAAGGCCAAGAAGCGCACTGACGGCCTCTCGGTCTTCATCGTCGACATGCGCGAGGCCAGGGGCAAGGGTCTGGAGATCCGCCCGATCCGCACCATGATGAACCACGCCACTACCGAAGTGTTCTTTGCGGACATGAAGGTACCGGCGGAAAACCTGATCGGCGAGGAAGGCAAGGGCTTTCGCTATATCCTCTCTGGCATGAATGCCGAGCGCATCCTGATCGCGGCGGAATGCGTGGGCGATGCGAAGTGGTTCATCGCAAAGGCCTCGAATTACGCCAAGGAGCGCGCGGTGTTCGGCCGGCCGATCGGCCAGAACCAGGGCATCCAATTCCCGATCGCGAAGGCTTACGCCTCGATGCGCGCGGCTGAGCTGATGGTGAAGGAGGCGACCCGCAAATACGAGGCCGGACTCGACTGCGGCGCGGAGGCCAACATGGCAAAGATGTTGGCGGCGGATGCGTCTTGGGAAGCGGCGAATGCCTGCATCCAGACGCATGGCGGCTTCGGCTTCGCCGAGGAGTACGACGTCGAGCGAAAATTCCGCGAGACGCGGCTCTACCAGGTCGCACCGATCTCGACCAACCTGGTGCTGTCCTTCATCGCCGAGCACGTGCTCGACATGCCCCGCTCGTACTGAGGTCGCATCATGAGAGCACTTGACGGGATCAGGGTGATTGCGGTCGAGCAGGCGGTCGCAGCGCCGTTCTGCTCGTCGCGCCTGGCGGATGCGGGCGCGGAAGTCATCAAGATCGAGCGTCCCGAAGGCGATTTCGCCCGCGGCTATGACGCGGCAGCAAAGGGCCAGAGCAGCTACTTCGTCTGGCTCAACCGCGGCAAGCAATCGGCCGTGGTGGACCTCGCCACCAAGGAAGGCCGCGCAGAGCTTGAAAAGCTGATCGCGAGCGCCGACGTGCTCATCCAAAACCTCAAGCCCGGCTCGATGGACAAGCTCGGTTTTTCGCGCGAGCGATTGCTGCGCGACTATCCGAAGCTCATCTCCTGCACCATAACCGGCTACGGCGACGAGGGTCCCTACGCGCATCGCAAAGCCTACGATCTCCTGATCCAGGCCGAGAGCGGGCTCGCCTCGATCACCGGCAATCCCGACGGAGCCTCGCGCGTCGGCATGTCGATCGTCGACGTCGCGACCGGCGCCACCGCCCATGCGGCGATCCTGGAAGCGCTGATCGCACGGGGACGCACGGGTAAGGGCTCCGACATCCGCATCTCCATGTTCGACGTGATGGCGGACTGGTGCACAGTGCCGCTGCTCAATGCGGAAGCCGGCAATCCGCCGAAGCGGATGGGCCTGCGCCATCCCTCGATCGCGCCGTACGGCGTGTTCACCTCGAAAGACGGCAAGGATATCCTGATCTCGATCCAGAGCGAGCGCGAATGGAAGACACTGTGCGCGGAGGTGCTGGACCAGCCGAACCTGCCGGGCGATCCGCGCGTCGCCAACATGGTCGAGCGCGTGCGCAACCGCGATTTCACCGACAAGACGGTTGCAGACAGCTTCGCGAAGATGACGCGCGATGAATTGTTGAGGCGGCTGTCGGATGCCGACATCGCGTTTGCCGAGGTCAACACCATGGCTGACCTCGCGACCCATCCGCATCTGCGCCGCATCGAGGTCGATACGCCGAACGGGCGCGTCAGCTATCCGGCGCCGGCGCCGATCGTCGTCGGTGAGACGCGCAGCTACGGTGCCGTGCCCGCCATCGGCGAGCGGTCCGGTCAGAAGAAGTAACAAGAGCGAGGCGTCATGACCGAAAAGCTCGACATCGATCATTTGCGGCAATGGATCGGCCGCACCCAGGAGGCCACCGACACCGTCACCGCGCAGCTCGTCAAGGGCCTGCGCGCGACGCTGTTCCAGGACGTTGGCGAGCCGCGACCGGGCGACGCAGCGCCGTTCACGGTGCATTGGTGCCTGGCGCAGCCGGTGTTTCCGATGTCGATGCTCGGCCCCGACGGCCACCCCACGCGGGGCGGTTTCCTGCCGCCGGTGCCGCTGCCGCGCCGGATGTGGGCCGGCGGCGAGATCGAGTTTTTCGAACCCTTGCGCGTCGGCGATGAAACGACCCGGAGCTCTCGCATCGCCGACGTCACGGTGAAGACCGGCTCGACCGGCACGCTATGCTTCGTCGCGGTCGAGCACACCATTACCTCGCCGCGCGGGGTCGCCGTCCGCGAGCGGCAGGACATCGTCTATCGCGAGATCACGAGCAACCAGCCCGGAGGCGCAAAGGCCCCGCCTCCGCCGCCCAAGTCGCAGCATCGCGAGACGCATGTCTCGGATCCCGTATTGCTGTTCCGCTACTCCGCACTGACCTTCAACGGCCACCGCATCCATTATGACCGCGACTACGTCACCAAGGCCGAGGGTTATCCGGGGCTGATCTTCCATGGCCCGTTGCAGGCGGCGCTGATTATCGAGATGGCGGCAAGGCTGCGCGGCGGCAAGGCGCCGAAGGAGTTCAGCTACCGCGGCGTGCAGCCGCTGTTCGAGGGGACGGAATTTTCGGTGAACGCGAACGAGACCGATACCGGACTGGAGCTGTGGACGGCGAACGCGGAAGGGCAGCCGACGATGAAGGGGACGGCGGTGTGGTGATTATCTAGTGCCGTCATTCCGGGGCGGTCCGCAGGACCGAACCCGGAATCTCGAGATTCCGGGTTCGATGCTTCGCATCGCCCCGGAATGACGCTACCCTAAGCAATCAAGAAATCGGGGACGGAGACAATGCCAAAGAACGGAAAAACCGGCAGCAAATCCGTCTCCGTCAAGCAGGCAACGCTCGACCTGCTGCGTGGCTTCGGCATCAGACGCGTGTTCGGCAATCCCGGCTCGACCGAACTGCCGTTCCTGAGCGACTGGCCCGACGACATCGACTACGTGCTGGCGCTTCAGGAGGCTTCCGCCGTCGGCATGGCCGACGGCTACGCGCAGGCAACGCGCAACGCGGGCTTCGTCAATCTGCATTCGGCGGCCGGCGTCGGCAACGCGCTCGGCAATATCTATACCGCGCATCGCAACCAGACGCCGCTCGTCATCACCGCGGGCCAGCAGGCGCGCTCGATCCTGCCCTTGCAGGCGTTCCTCTATGCCGAGCGTGCGTCCGAATTCCCGCGGCCTTACGTCAAATACAGCGTCGAGCCGGCGAGGCCTGAGGATGTGCCGGCCGCGATCGCGCGCGCCTATCACACCGCGATGCAGCCGCCCTGCGGCCCCACCTTCGTCTCGATCCCGATCGACGACTGGACCCATGCGACGACGCCGGTCGAAGCGCGCAAGGTCAGCCGCGAGCTCGGGCCCGAACCTGAGGCAATGAAGGCGCTGGTCGCGGCGCTCAATGCGAGCAAGCACCCTGCCCTCGTCGTCGGCCCCGGCATCGACCGCGCAGGCGCCGTCGATCTGATGGTGCGCGTCGCCGAAAAGGCCAAGGCGAGCGTCTGGGTCAGCCCGTTCTCGGCGCGCTGCTCCTTCCCGGAGCGCCACCCGCAATTCGCAGGCTTCCTGCATGCCTCGCCCGGCCAGCTCTCGGATGCGCTGCGCGCACACGACCTCGTCGTCGTGGTCGGCGCGCCGGTGTTCACCTTCCATGTCGAAGGGCACGCCTCGATCTTCGACGGTGGCACGACCATCTTCCAGATCACCGACGATCCGGATGCCGCCGCGGTGACGCCGGTCGGCACCAGCATCGTCACGACCATGAAGCCGGCGCTAAGCATGCTGCTCGACATGCTGCCAGAGAGCAAGCGCGCGACGCCAAAGGGTCGTACGCTGCCACCATCACCGAAGGCGGCCGATCCGCTGCCGGTCGAATTCCTGCTGCATTCGCTGTCCGAGGCGATGCCGGAAGGTAGCTCGCTCGTCGAGGAAGTGCCCTCGCACCGGCCGGCGATGCAGAAATTCATGCCGATGCGCGGCCAGGACAGTTTTTACACGATGTCGAGCGGCGGCCTCGGCTACAGCCTGCCGGCTGCGGTCGGCATGGCCCTGGGCAAGCCGAAGACCCGCACGGTGTGTTTGATCGGTGACGGCTCGGCGATGTATTCGATCCAGGCTCTGTGGACCGCCGCGCAGCGCAAGCTGCCGCTCACCGTCGTCGTCATCAACAATTCCGGCTACGGCGCGATGCGCTCCTTCAGCCAGGTCATGCAGGTGCGCAACGTGCCGGGGCTGGAATTGCCCGGCATCGATTTCGTCAAGCTCGCCCAAGGCATGGGCTGTGACGCCGTACGGGTGACCAAGGCGGCGGAGCTTGGTGAAGCGCTGAAGCGCGGGATGTCGTCGAAGGGCACGAGCCTCATCGAGGTCGTCGTGGATTCTGCGGTGCCGCTGCTCTACGCGCAGAAGAGTTAGGCCGCGAGGTGCCTAGACGGCACCACACACTCACTCGTCGTCCCGGGGCGCGCATAGCGCGAGCCCGGGACCCATAACCACAGGATGCGGTTTGGCGAAGACTGGCAACCCCGATCTCGCGCCGCAACTACTCCCTGGGGTTATGGGTCCCGGCCTTCGCCGGGACGACACCGAAGGTGTGGCGGCGCCTGCCCTACTTCCCAAACTCCTCGCGCATCTTGGCCTGGATCTTGGCCATGCCGCCGATCCAGCGGTCGTAGTTCTCGGTCTTCTTGCGCATGTAACCGAGCACCTGCGCGTGCGGCAGGATCAGAAACGTCTCCTGCGCGATGCCGGCGAGCGCGTCTTTCGCGACCTGCTCGGGCGCGAGGTCGCCGTCGCCACTTTGCGGGCCCTTGGGGATCGAGCGCAGCATGTTGGTGTCAACGCCCTGCGGGCAGAGGATGGAGACGCGGATGTTGTGCGCCTTGTGCGAGATCGCGAGGTTCTCGGCAAAGCCGACCGCGGCATGCTTCGTCGTCGAATAGGCGGGGCTGCCGACCTGCGAGAGCAGGCCCGCGGCCGAGACCGTGTTGAGGAAATAGCCGCCGCCACGGGCTTTCATACGCGGGACGAGGTGCCGCGCCGCGTAGACGTGGGCCATGACGTGGATCGCCCAGCTCCGCTGCCAGGGCTCATCCGAGGAGCCGCCGGCATTCACTGACAGGGGATCGAAGCCGCCGCCGATGCCGGCATTGGAGCAGAACAGCTCGATCGGGCCGAACTGCCGCTCGGTTTCCTCGATGACGTGGGCGATGTCCTTTTCCTGGGCGACGTCACATTTGAATGCGGCGCCGTTCACGGTCGCCGCCACTGCTCGCGCGCCGGCGGCCTCCATATCCGCGACCACGACTTTGGCCGCGCCTGCCTGATGAAACACCTCGCACAGCGCCTTGCCGATGCCATTGGCGCCGCCGGTGACGACCACGACTTTGCCGGCCACCTGCATCCGACGTCTCCTCTCATACCGCGTGTTGTTCGCGCTCAGCTCAGGACGAGATCGAGCACCGCGGTATAATGGCACGCCGCGCCGGCCAAGACAAAGCCGTGCCAGATCGCATTCTGGAAACGTAGGCGCCGCCAGGCGTGGAAGATCACCCCGAAGGAATAGAGCGCGCCGCCCGCGACCACGAACCACAGAGCCATGGTCGGCAGCGCGTTGACCACGGCGTCGTAGAGCATCAGGCCACTCCAGCCCATGGCGAGGTAAATGCCGACGGCGACGCGGTCGAAGCGGCCGGGCCAGCCGAGCTTGAGCACGATGCCGAGGATCGCCACGCACCAGACACCGACGAGCAGCGCCAGCGCGAAGGTGCTGTCCTTCAGTTCCAGGATGAACGGCGTGTAAGTCGCAGCGATCAGGAGGTAGATCGCGGAGTGATCGAACCTCCGTAATATCCATTTGGCCGGCGACACCGGCCAGAGATTATAAGTCGCAGACAGCACCAGCATCGAGAGCAGGCCGGCGACGTAGATCGAGACACCGACGATGTCGACCGCGTTCGCATTGACTGCCGCCAGCACCACCAGAACGGTCGCCGCGACGACGCCCAGAAGCACGCCGATGGCATGGATGACGCCGTCAGCGATCAGCTCGGCGCGGTCATAGTCCCAGCCGATCACGTCGGCTGCGGCATGGACGGAGGTCGACGCGAGTTGTTTCAATCTGAAAACGGTCATGGCAGTCCGAAGGCGACGCTGTGGCACTCTTACGTGGGTCTTTCGTGGTCGGCGAGCCGTTCAAAGGCTGGTTCACCCCAAAACGCGGTGGAAGTATGAAGCTTGATTTTCGTCAGGCAGTTGCCACTTTTGTGACTAGTCCAATTTGCCTATTCCGCCGGCACGAGATCCCTCGCCTTCCCCATGGCATTCAGCATTCAGGATATGGTCGAAGAGGCGCGCCTGTCGGCCCGGGCGCTGCTCGACTATGGCGGGCATTTCTTCAACCCCACCGTCCGGCTCGGCGTCACCGGCCTGTCGCGCGCCGGTAAAACCGTGTTCATCACCGCGCTGATCCATGGGCTGACGCGCGGCGGCCGCTTTCCGGTGTTCGAGGCCTTTGCCTCCGGCCGCATCGCACGTGCGAAACTCGCGCCGCAACCCGACGATGCCGTGCCGCGCTTCGACTACGAAAACCATCTCCGCGCGCTGACCGAGGACCGGCGCTGGCCGAGCTCCACCGTCGACATCAGCGAGCTCCGCCTCGTCATCGACTACCAGCGCCAGAACGGCGCGGACCGCAACCTGACGCTGGATATCGTCGACTATCCCGGCGAATGGCTGCTCGACCTGCCGCTGCTGCAAAAGAGCTACGAGCAATGGTCGGTGGAGAGCCTTGCGCTGTCACGCGCGGCGCCGCGTGCGCATCTGGCGGCCGCCTGGCACGAGCATCTCGCCACTCTCAAGCCCGAGGCGGCCGAGGACGAGCAGGCGACGCTGACCTCGGCAAGGCTGTTCACCGAATATTTGCGCGCCTGCCGCGACGAGCGCTTTGCCATGAGCCTGCTGCCGCCCGGCCGGTTCCTGATGCCCGGCAGTCTCGCCGGCTCGCCAGCGCTGACCTTTGCGCCGCTCGACGTGCCCACCGAGGGACAGGCGCCGGAGGGATCGCTCTGGGCGATGATGGTGCGCCGCTACGAGGCCTACAAGGACGTCGTGGTGCGCCCGTTCTTCCGCGACCACTTTGCCCGGCTCGACCGCCAGATCGTGCTGGCCGATGCGCTCGCCGCGTTCAACTCCGGCCCTGAAGCACTGCATGACCTCGAAGCGGCGCTGGCCGGCATTCTGGATTGCTTCCGGATCGGACGCAGCACCTTCATCTCCAGCCTGTTCCGTCCGCGCATCGATCGCATCCTGTTCGCGGCAACCAAGGCCGACCACCTGCATCATTCCAGTCACGATCGCCTCGAGGCCGTGTTGCGGCGCGCGGTCTCGCGCGCCGTCGCGCGTGCCGAAAGCACTGGAGCCGAGATCGACGTGGTGGCGCTCGCCGCCGTCCGCGCGACGCGTGAGGCGCAGGTTGCGCGCGGCCGCGACAGACTGCCGTCCATTCTCGGCACGCCCTCGGCCGGCGAAAGCGCCGGCGGCGAACTTTTTGACGGCAATACGGAGGTAGCGACCTTTCCGGGCGATCTGCCTGCAGACCCGGAAGCGCTGTTCAACGGCGCCGAGTCCTTCCGCGGGCTTTCGACTGCCGCTGCCGAAACGAGCGACTTCCGCTTCCTGCGCTTCCGTCCGCCAACGCTCGAGCGCGAGGGAGCTGAGGAGCCGGCGCTGCCTCACATCCGCCTTGACCGTGCCTTGCAGTTCCTGATCGGAGACAGGTTGGAATGAACGAGCGACACCAGCAACGGCGGCCCGCGACGTTCCGGCTGGATGACCCCGGCGTCGTCGTGACTGAAGCCGATGAGTCCGGGCGGCTCAGCCGCGCCGCGATCCAGATCACGCCCGAGCCCGATCCCTTGGCGCTGCCCGTGCCGGTCGAGACGCCGGTCGTGGTGCGGCGCGGCTTCCCCTGGGGCACGCTGTTCTGGTCCGGCCTTGCCGGGCTGACGCTGCTCGGGGTCGGACTTGGCGTGGTCCATTTGATCGAGGATCTCTTTGCGCGGAGCGAGAGCCTGGGCATCGTCGGCCTTGCGCTGGCCTTCATCACCACGCTGGCACTCGCGGTCGTGATCGGACGCGAGGCGTTCGGTCTTGCCCGGCTGGCGACCATCGAGAAGCTGCACCAGCGTGCGACAAGCGTGCTCGCCAGCGACGACCGCGCCGAGAGCCGCGTCATCGTGCAGGATCTCCTGCGCATCGCGCATCAAAACCCGCAGCTCGCACGCGCCCGCGCGACGCTGCAGAACCACGCTGGCGAGATCATCGACGGCGCCGACATGATCCGCCTCGCCGAGCGCGAACTGATGACCCCGCTGGATGCGGAAGCGCGGCGGCTGGTATCATCGGCCGCGCAGCGGGTTTCGATCGTCACCGCGGTGAGCCCTCGTGCGCTGATCGACGTGCTGTTCGTGTTCGTGGCTTCGCTTCGCCTGATCCGGCAGCTGGCGCGGCTCTATGGCGGCCGCCCCGGTGCGCTCGGCATGATCCGGCTCTTGCGTCACGTCATCGCCCATCTCGCCATCACCGGCGGCATGGCCGCGAGCGACAGCCTGGTGCAGCAGATGCTCGGCCATGGCATCGCGGCAAAACTGTCGCAACGCCTCGGCGAAGGCGTGCTCAACGGACTATTGACGGCGCGGCTCGGCCTCGCCGCCATCGACGTCACGCGCCCGTTGCCGTTCGCAGCACTGCCGCAGCCGAAGCTGTCGGATCTCGCGACGGACCTGTTGCGAAAGAAAGAGGACGAGGAGTAGTGCTTCGCGCCACGCGCACGCTGCCCCCTCTCCCCTTTTTAACTACGCAAGCCGAGAGAGCGAGAAAAAATCCCCCGCCAGCACACGCCACTGGAACAGCGGCGAGTCCTTTGGCGGAGAGAGCTCAGGCGTCCAGCCGGTAAGCTTTTCCAGCGCGTAGGTATCGATCACGAGGCCGCGCCAGCGGCGGTCGACCTGTTCGAGCGGCTCGCGCGTGACGGTCAATGAATTCCACAGCGGCAGATGATTGTCGGGCTCGCGTCCGACATAGAGGCCGGCATGGCCGCGGATCCGGTCGATGCCGGGATCGCGAAAATCCTGGAAGCGGCCGCGCTCGTTGATCTCGATGACGGGCACGCGGCCGCGAAACAGCCAGCGCAGCATGGCGTAGGTGCGATAGTCGGTGGTTGCAATCCAGGTCGCACCGGTCTTGTCGAGTTGCGCTTCGGCACGCGTCGCGACCTCATCATAGCCGGCTTCGGCGCCGATCGGATCGATCCTGCCGAGGAGATTCCAGGGCGCGACCATGTAGTAGAGAAACACTATGATGACGAAGGCGATGCCGGTCGCGACGGCAGTGTTGGCCCAGAAGGTCGCCGACCTCGTCACCCGCTCGGACCAGCCCTCGCGCGGCAGCGTCACGAGATTGATGGCTGCAGCGACGAACCCGACCGGCCACATGAACATCGGCCAGGTGTCACCGACCCGCAGAGTGAGGGATTTCCAGAGGAAGTAGAGGAACGGCACCAGCACCGCGGTCGAAAGCAGGATAGCGACCGGCTCGCGCGTGCGATAGCCACGCCATGCGGTCAGCGTCAGGCCCGACAGCACCACTGGCAGCATGACGAAGCCGACGAGCCCGAATTGCAGGCCGATGTAATCGCCGATTGTGCGCCAGGAGACGCCGTAATTCGCGGTGGCGCGCACGCCCTGGAAGCGGAACGAGGCCCAGTCGTGCTGCACGTTCCAGATCAGGACCGGCGAGAACACGGCGATCGCGATCAGCACTGCGAGATAGGGATAGGGGCTGCGCAACCAGCGCCAGCGCCAATCCGGCACCAGCACGAAGGCGACCACTGCAGGCAGGAACATGATGGCGGTGAACTTGGACAGCAGCGAGAGGCCGGCGAAAAATCCCGCGGCGAGCCACCAGCGGCCATCGCCAGACTGGGTCAGCCGCACCAGGGACCAGAACATCGCGACTGCGACGGGGATCATCGCGACATCGGGCGCGACCTTGGACATCAGCAGCCCGTAGTAGAGCGCCGCCTCCGGCATCAACAGCGCGAACACGATCGCGCGCGCGTCGTGGGTGACACGGCGCACGATATCGGCGAGCAGACACTGCGTGACGAACATCGCCACGATGCCGCCGAAGCGGACGCCGAGCTGGGTGTCGCCGAAGATCGCGGTGCCGAAGCGGATCAGCCAGGCAATGCCCGCGGGATGGTCGAGAAAGCTGAGCGCGCCCTCCTTGGACCAGGTCCAGTAATAGGCCTCGTCGGTGCGCAGCTCGAGCATCGAGGCATAGACGATGCGCAAAGCCGTCATCGCCGCGATCACGAGTACGGCAATGATCAGGTGCCGGCGCGCGGCGTCGTTGGGCTCGGCTGTCTTGTCGGGGGCGATCGTCACGGGCGGCTTTTCCCCGACTTGGGAGGGTGAGTCAATGCGGGGGATGTTGCCTTTGGTTTCTGCGTCGTCCCGGACAAGCGCAGCGAAGCGGAGCGCAGATCCGGGACCCATAGCCACAGGGAGCGGTTGTGGCGCGAGATGGTGGTTACGAGTCTCCGCCAAACTGCTCCCTGTGGCTATGGGTCCCGGGCTCGCGCTATGCGCGCCCCGGGACGACGGCGGAATTCGGGACGAGAGTGGAGATACGCTGCCCCATGCCGCGCACGTGATCAGGCAAGCTGTTTTCGGCTGGAATTAAACTCTACGATAGCTGATCTACATGATGAGCTGATACAAACCGAATCATGGCAACCGCTCTCGCACGATTTTCCGAACTGTTCCGCGGCACCGGCATTCGACAGGTGCGGCTCGTCTGCGGCGTCATCCTGTTTGCCTATGTGGTCAGCCATTTCCTCAACCATGCGCTTGGCAATATCTCGGTCGAGGCCATGCAGGCGGGCGTCTACTACCACGTCCTGTTCTGGCAGTTCCTCCCGGTAGCGATCCTGTTCTACACCGCGGCACTGCTGCATGCCGGGCTCGGCGTCTTCGCGCTCTATCAGCGCCGGCAGTTCCGCTGGAAGACGGTCGAGCCGCTCCAGCTCGTGCTGGGTCTCAGCATCCCGGCACTGGTGATGGCGCATCTGATCGGCGTGCGGCTCGCCCACACGCTGTATGGACATGAGAAGCTCTATCCGCAGGAGCTCTATCTGTTCTTCGTCGCGTCCTCCACCCGGTTGTGGCAGATGACGATCCTGCTCGTCGTCGCCTGGATCCATGGCTGCATCGGGCTCTATTTCTGGCTGCGCATGAAGCCGCTCTTCCAGCGCGCCGCGCCCTGGCTGCTCTCCGCGGCCGTGCTGATCCCGACGCTGGCGATGCTCGGCATCTACCAGGGCGGACGCAGCGTCGCGGCCGACAGCGACGATGCGGACTGGCGCGCGGCCAATCTGACCCAGCGCCAGGTCGGCACCGTCGCGCAGGACCGCACGCTCAACCGCATCACCGGCGGGCTGACGTTCGGCTATCTCGGCCTGCTCGGCATCGTGCTGCTCGCACGCGGCGTGCGGGGCCTGCGCGAGCGGCGCGGCGGCATGATCGCGCTGTCCTACGGCAACGGCAAGACGGTGCGCGTGCCGAAGGGCCTCAGCGTGCTCGAGGCAAGCCTGCGCCACAACGTGCCGCATGCCAGCGTTTGCGGCGGCCGCGCGCGCTGCTCGACCTGTCGCATCCGCGTGATCGGCGATCATGGCATCCTTCCCGAGCCCTCGCAGCGCGAAGCCTTCGTGCTTGCGCGCGTCGGCACCACCGATCCTTCCATTCGCCTCGCCTGCCAGCTGCGGCCGACCTGCGATCTTTCCTTCTTCCAATTGTTCACGCCGCACACCACGGCGAGCACTGAAGGTTCAGGGCCGGCGCGGATCGGTCAGGAGCGCTATCTCGTCAGCCTGTTCGTCGACATGCGCGGCTCGACCCAGCTCGCCGAGAAGCGGCTGCCGTTCGACACCGTCTTCATCGTCAACCGTTTCTTGGGAGCGGTCTCGCAGGCGGTGATCGAGAACGGCGGCCAGCCCAACCAGTTCGTCGGCGACGGCATGCTCGCGCTGTTTGGCCTGTCGGCCAATCCGCAAACCGCATGCCGCCAGGCGCTGCGCGCGGCAGGCAGCATCGCCAGCCATGTCGACGAGCTCAACGAGCTCCTGAGCCATGACCTGCGCCAGCCGATCCGCTTCGGCATCGGCATTCACGGCGGCGAGGTGATCATCGGCGACATCGGCTATCGCGATCACGTCGTGTTCACCGCGCTCGGCGATGCCGTCAACGTCGCGGCGCGCTTGCAGGACATGACCAAGACGCTCGCCTGCGAAGCCATCGCCTCCGACGAGGTTCGCCACACCGCAGGCCTTGCCGAGGACGCGCTGCCGCAGCAGGAGGTCGCGATCCGCGGCCGCGACGAGCCGATGACCGTGCGCGTCATCGCCGATGCCAGGCAATTGTCCGGCCTGATCGATCGCGACGAACGCGCCGCCGCCTGACAACACGCGCTCGTGCTGCGATGCAGCGTCATGGTCACGCTGCGAAAGCACGAATTGACTTCGTGCCCGCCCATGCGACAGATGATCGCGAGGTCGGCGGTGATGACCGCGACTCAACTGAAATGCTCCGGAGGGAGACAATGATCGACAGACGCGACCTGCTCAAGGGAGCGGGACTTACCGCTGTGGCGGCCACACTGAGCTCGACCAAGGCGCTGGCACTGGATACCGTGACACTGCCCTTCGCCAATGGCGAGCGGCCGCTGGTGAAATATCCGCAGAAGCGACCGCTGATCGGCCTGACCAGCCGGCCTCCGCAGCTCGAGACACCGTTCGCGATCTTCAACGACGGCCCGCTGACGCCAAACAACGCGTTCTTCGTCCGCTATCACCTCTCCGACCTGCCCTACAATCTCGATCCCGACAAGTTCACGCTTGAGGTCAAGGGCAAGGTCGACAAGCCGCTCAGGCTGTCACTCAACGACATCCGCAAGATGAAGGCGACCGAGATCGTCGCCGTCAACCAGTGCTCTGGCAACAGCCGCGGCTTCTCCGATCCGCGCGTTGCCGGCGGTCAGCTTGCCAATGGTGCGATGGGCAATGCGCGCTGGCGCGGCGTGCCGCTGAAGGCCGTGCTCGAGATGGCTGGCGTGCAGGCGGGCGCCAAGCAGGTCACCTTCAACGGCATGGACGGCCCGGTCAGCGACAGGACGCCCGACTTCGTCAAGGCGCTCGACCTTGATCACGCAACCGACGGCGAGGTCATGTTGGCCTATGGCATGAACGGCGAGGACCTGCCGTTCCTCAACGGCTTCCCGCTGCGCCTCATCGTGCCCGGCTACTACGGCACCTACTGGGTCAAGCACCTCAACGAGATCACCGTCATCGACGATGTCTACGACGGCTTCTGGATGAAGTCGGCCTATCGCATCCCCGACACGGCCTGCAATTGCGTCGAGCCGGGAACCGCGCCGAAGGCGACGATCCCGATCAACCGCTTCACCATCCGCTCCTTCATCACCAGCGTCGCCGACGGTGCCAAGCTGAAGGCTGGCCGCACGTCGCTGCGCGGCATCGCCTTCGACGGCGGCACGGGCATCAAGGAGGTGTCAGTTTCGATCGACGGCGGGAAAAACTGGACCCAGGCCAAGCTCGGCAAGGATCTCGGCAAATACTCCTTCCGCGAATGGAAGCTGCCGGTGAAACTCGCGGCCGGCGCGGTCGAACTGAAGGTGCGCGCGACCAGCAATGGCGGCGAAACCCAGCCAGACACGCCACGCTGGAACCCGGCCGGCTATTTACGCAACGTCGTCGAAACCGTCCGTATCACGGTCGCCTGAAGGAGAATGACGATGAAGCGCACCATTCTCCTCACGCTCGCTCTCGGGGCCGGCATTGGCGCCGTCAGCGCCGCCCCCATCGGTTACCAGAATCCGGACGAGGTCGCCGCCTTCAAGCCTGGCCCCAATCTCGACGTGGTCAGGAACAACTGCACGGCCTGCCATTCGGCCGACTACATCAATACCCAGCCACCGATGAAGGACAGGAAAGCCTTCTGGCAGGCCGAGGTAACCAAGATGATCAAGGTCTATGGCGCGCCGATCGACGATGCCGATGTCGGCAAGATCGTCGACTATCTCGCCGCGACCTATTGAGGGGCTGCCCACCGCAGGCCCGCCAAATGACCGCGAAACGGGCAAAAGTGGTAAAAACGCCGCGAAGTTGAGCGAATTTCCGCAAGAAACCGGCATGGTTTGAGCTACCAACCCCGTAACATTCCGGTGTATCCTGCTTCGACCGAGCCGGCCGGTTTGCGGGGACTGGCGGCTCGTGCTTGTGGAGGAAAGTCCCGCGGAGAAGACGTGATGCCCAAAGGTACGGTCAAGTGGTTCAACCCGACGAAGGGTTATGGGTTCATCCAGCCTGCGTCGGGAGGCAAGGATGTGTTCGTGCATATCTCGGCAGTGCAGAAAGCCGGTCTGTCCACCCTGAACGAGGGTCAGACGGTGGAGTATGAAGAGATCGCAAACCGGGGCAAAACGTCCGCAGAAAACCTCAAGGTATAAGCCCTCCGGCATTTAGCCGCCTCCCGGATCGGATCCGGGAGCACGGGCCAAAAAAATTTAGAAGACGGTCAAGTGCATTCGACGACAAGCGTTGCGATTGCGCGAAGGGTAAGCTTTTTTGCGCGCAAAGACCCTGATCGGCGCGGCCTCCATGACAATCGCGACGGCACGTTTCAGCCGACCGGCAAAGGTGCGTCGCGCTTGATCTCCTCCATCACCGCATAGGTGCGCGTCTCGCGCACGCCCGGCATCGACAGCAAGGTCTCGCCGAGAAAGCGCCGATACGCGGCCATGTCGGGAAGGCGCGCTTTTACGAGATAGTCGAAGCCACCGGCAACCATGTGACACTCGAGCACTTCGGGCGCGAGCTTCACCGCGCGCGCGAACCGCTCGAAATTGTCCGGCGTGGTCTTGTCGAGCAGCACCTCGACGAACACCAGAAGGCCGAGCCCCAGACGGTGCGGATTGAGCCGCGCGCCGTAGCCTTCGACGAAACCTTCGCGCTGAAGCCGCTTCAGCCGCTCGCCGATCGAGGTCGGCGACAGGCCGATGCGCTCGGCGAGCTCGACATTGGCTATACGCCCATCCTCCTGCAAAATTGAGAGGATTCTCCGGTCGATTTTATCTAGATCCATATTTTCTACGGAATTTTTGCCATTGTGCTTCATTATCTAAGGCAATATCGCTATCTTGTCTATCGAACTACGGCGATGTGCGGATTAAGTTTGAACCCGACACAGGACACGCCATGCCAAACATTTCCTCCCCCTTCAGCGCGGACTACGCGCCCGATGATGCCGAGATTGCCGCCCCGCTGTTGCGCAGCGCGCATCTGCCCCCTCCGCAGGAGGCGCGGATCGACCGCACCGCCACGCGGCTGATCGAGGCGGTCCGCAAGCGCGACGACCGGCTTGGCGGGGTCGAGGACATGCTGCGCGAGTTCGCGCTCTCGACCAAGGAGGGGCTGGCGCTGATGGTGCTGGCCGAAGCCCTGCTCCGCGTGCCCGACGCCCGCACCGCCGACCAATTCATCGAGGACAAGCTCGGCGAGGGCGATTTCGTCCACCACGAAACGAAATCCAGCGCCTTCCTGGTCAACGCCTCGGCCTGGGCGCTCGGCCTGTCGGCACGGGTGATCCAGCCCGGCGAGACGCCGGACGGCACCATCGGCCGGCTGGTGAAGCGGCTGGGCGCGCCTGCCGTGCGCGCAGCGACGCGGCAGGCGATGCGGCTGATGGGCAACCATTTCGTGCTGGGCGAGACCATCGAGCAGGCGCTGGAGCGCGCCCGGCCCCGCTCGGGCGAGCAGCCGCGCTACTCCTTCGACATGCTCGGCGAAGGGGCGCGCACCGCTTCTGACGCCCAGCGCTATTTCGACGCTTACGCGAGTGCGATTCGGACCATCGGCAAGGCAGCGGGTGAGCGTCCCCTGCCCGACCGTCCCGGCATTTCCGTCAAACTCTCGGCGCTGCATCCGCGCTTCGAGGCGATCAGCCGCGATCGAGTGATGAAGGAGTTGGTGCCGCTGCTCCTGGAGCTCGCCCAGCGCGCCAAGGCCTATGACCTCAACTTCACGGTCGATGCCGAGGAAGCCGACCGGCTGGAGCTGTCGCTCGACGTGATCGCCGCGACGATCGCCGATCCCTCGCTCGCCGGCTGGGACGGCTTTGGCCTCGCGATCCAGGCCTACCAGAAGCGCGCGGTCGCCGTGATCGACTATGTCGACGGCCTGGCCCGCGCGCACGATCGCAAGCTGATGGTGCGACTGGTCAAGGGCGCCTATTGGGACACCGAGATCAAGCGCGCGCAGGAGCGCGGACTCGACGGCTATCCGGTCTTCACCCGCAAGGCGATGACGGACCTCAACTACGTCGCCTGCGCCTCGAGGCTGCTCGCGTTGCGGCCGCGCATCTTCCCGCAATTTGCGACCCACAACGCGCTGACCGTCGCGACCGTGCTGGAGCTTGCCGGCGATAGCGGCGGCTTCGAGTTCCAGCGGCTGCACGGCATGGGCGAGGCGCTCTACGAGCAGCTCGCACAGGATCACCCAAGACTCTCATGCCGCACCTATGCGCCGGTCGGCAGCCATCGCGACCTGCTCGCTTATCTGGTGCGCCGGCTGCTGGAAAATGGCGCCAACTCCTCCTTCGTGGCGCTGGCCGCCGACTATCGCGTGGCGATGACCGCCCTGCTGCAACGCCCCGCTGACATCATCGCCAAGCCGCAAGCGGCGCATCACCCGAAGATCCCGCTGCCGCGCGAACTGTTCGCGCCGGAGCGGCGCAATTCAGGTGGTGTCGAGTTCGGCGAGCGGGCCGCGCTCGATCGCCTGCTGGCCGACATCGCGGCCGAGCCAACCGATCTCAAGCCTATCGACGACTCCACACCGGAGCAGGCGAACGCAGCGGTCACAGCAGCGCGTGCGGGGTTTGCGGCCTGGAGCCGGACGTCCGCTGGCACCCGCGCGGCAGCGCTGGAGCAGGCCGCACATCTCCTCGAGCAGCGGGCACCCCACCTCATCGCGCTGCTCCAGCGCGAGGGTGGCAAGACGCTCGACGACGCGCTCTCGGAGCTGCGCGAAGCCGCCGATTTCTGCCGCTACTACGCCGCGCAGGGCCGAAAGCTGTTCGGCAGCGGCGAGGCGATGCCGGGTCCGACCGGCGAGAGCAATGTGCTGGCCTTGCGCGGCCGCGGCGTGTTCGTCGCGATCTCGCCGTGGAATTTTCCGCTCGCGATCTTCCTCGGCCAGGTGACGGCGGCGCTGATGGCCGGCAACAGCGTGGTGGCAAAGCCCGCCGAGCAGACGCCGCGGATTGCACGCGAGGCCGTGCTGATGCTGCATGAGGCCGGCGTTCCCGCACATGCGCTGCAGCTCGTCACCGGCGATGGCCGGATCGGCGCCGCACTGACCGCACATCCCGACATCGCAGGCGTCGTGTTCACCGGCTCGACCGAGGTCGCAAGATCCATCAACCGGACGCTCGCGGCCAAGGATGGCCCGATCGTGCCGCTGATCGCGGAGACCGGCGGCATCAATGCCATGATCGCGGATGCGACCGCGCTGCCCGAACAGGTCGCCGACGACGTCGTCACTTCTGCGTTTCGCTCCGCCGGCCAGCGCTGCTCGGCGCTGCGGCTCTTGTTCGTGCAGGAGGACGTCGCCGACCGCATGATCGAGATGATCGCAGGCGCCGCGCGCGAGTTGAAGATCGGCAACCCCGGTGACGTTGCGACCCATATCGGCCCGGTGATCGACCGCGAGGCCAAGCAGCGGCTCGACGCGCACATTGCCCGGATGAAGACCGAGGCGCGGCTGCATTTTGCAGGCAGCGCGCCCGAGGGCTGCTTCGTGGCGCCGCATATTTTCGAGCTCGCTGATAGCGGACAGCTCACCGAGGAGGTGTTCGGTCCCGTCCTGCATGTCGTGCGCTACCGCGCCGAAAACCTGGAGCGGGTGCTGGCCGCGATCGAGCGCACCGGCTATGGGCTCACGCTCGGTGTCCACTCCCGCATCGACGACACTGTCGATGCCATCGTCGAACGGCTGTCGGTCGGCAACGTCTACGTCAACCGCAACATGATCGGCGCCGTGGTCGGCGTGCAGCCGTTCGGCGGCAATGGCCTCTCCGGGACCGGCCCCAAGGCCGGCGGCCCGCATTATCTGGCACGCTTTGCCACCGAGCAGACCGTCACCGTCAACACCGCCGCAGCCGGCGGCAACGCTGCCCTGCTCGCGGGGGAGGAGTAGCCGCTGCCTGCGGCGTTGCATCCCGCCAAAACATCGGTCAAATGATCGGCAGATCAGCGCGCGCGAATTCCAGCGCGCGGGAAACGACAAGAGCGGGAGCGGCGGCACGATGCAGAAGGGCATTTTCGACGGCCTGAAGGTTTTGGATTGCGCCAGCTTCATCGCGGCGCCCGCTGCCGCGACCGTGCTGTCGGATTTCGGCGCCGATGTCATCAAGATCGAGCCGCCCGGCATGGGCGATCCTTACCGCAATTTGCCGAACCTGCCGGGCTATCCAGCGAGCGAGCACAATTTCGCCTGGCTGCTGGAGGCGCGCAACAAGAAGAGCCTCGCCCTCGACCTCACCAAGCCTGACGCGCAGGCCGTGCTCTACAGACTGGTCGCCGAGAGCGACGTCTTCATCACCAACATGCCGCCGCAGGTGCGCTCAAAGCTCGGCATCACCTATGACCATCTCGCGCACCTGAACGAGCGGCTGATCTACGCCTCCTTCACCGGTTACGGCGAGAAGGGCGAGGAGGCCAACAAGCCCGGCTTCGACAGCAACGCCTATTGGGCGCGCTCCGGCCTGATGGATCTCGTCCGCGCCGACATTCACACCACGCCGGCGCGCTCGGTCGCCGGCATGGGCGATCATCCCTGCGCCATGGCGCTCTACAGCGCGATCGTCACTGCGCTCTATCAGCGCGAGAAGACCGGCAAGGGCGCGCATGTCGCCTCCAATCTGATGGCGAACGGCGTGTGGGCCGCGAGCGTGCTGGCGCAGGCGAAACTCTGCGGCGCCAAGTTCGGCGAGCGGCGGCCGCGCGAGCGCGCGCTGAACGCGGTGACCAACCACTATCAGTGCAAGGATGGCCGCTGGATCATCCTGTCGCTGCTGAACGAGGATCGGCAGTGGCCGACGCTCGCGCGCTGCATGGATCGCGAGGATCTGGTCGCCGACCCGCGCTTTGCCACCAAGCCGGACCGCCATGCGCGCTCGGTCGAGCTGATCAAAATCTTCGACGAGGTATTCGCCACCAAGGATCTCGCCGAATGGCGCAATATCCTCGACGGCAACGGGCTGGTATTCGGTGTCGTCGGAATTCTCGACGACATCCCGAACGACCAGCAGATGCTCGACAACGAAGTGCTGGTGCCGTTCGAGAACGACACCATGCTGACGATCAACAGCCCGATCTGGATCGACGGCACGAGAAAGGTGCAGCCGCGCAAGCCGCCCGCAGTCGGTGAGCACAGTGACGCGATCTTGCGCGAGGCCGGATACGACGAGGCGACGATCAAGACGCTGCGCGCATCGGGGGCGGTGGCGTAAGGGGCGCGACACAGGCGCCGCATACTCCGCTTGTCGTCCCGGGGGCGCGCATGGCGCGAGCCCGGGACCCGTAACCACAGGCGGATGTGTGGCACACGGTGGTGGCCACTAGCCTTCGCCAAACTCCTCCCTGTGGTTATGGGTCCCGGATCTGCGCTCCGCTTCGCTGTGCTTGTCCGGGACGACGTTGGGGAGGTAACTCGCTTCAACAAATCACATCGTGAGGTCCCATGCCCAGCTATCGCCTGCACTACTTCCCGGAATCCGGCAACAGCTACAAGCTGGCGCTGATGCTCACACTGTGCAGTGAGGACTTCGAGCCGGTGTGGACCGACTTTGCCGGCGGCGTCACACGGACGGCGGAGTGGCGGCAGACGATCAACGAGATGGGCGAGATCCCCGTGCTCGAGATCGACGGCGTGAAGATGACGCAGACCGCGCCGATCCTGCTGAAACTATCCGAGCAATATGACCGCTTCGGCGGCGCAACGGCCGCGGAGAAATTCGAACTGCTGCGCTGGCTGTTCTGGGACAACCACAAGCTCACCGGCTACATGGCGACCTACCGCTTCATGCGGACCTTCACGCCGAATGGCGACCCGCAGGTGCTGAAACATTTCCGCCGACGGCTCGACGATTTCCTCGGCATTCTCGAGCAGCATCTCGCGCGCAACGCGTTCGCGATCGGCGAGAAGCCGACGGTCGCCGACATCTCGATGATGGCCTATCTGCACTATCCGAGCGACGAGCACGGCTACGATTTCGGAGAAAGCCATCCCGCCATCCATGCCTGGCTCGGCCGCATGGCCGCATTGCCCGGCTGGCGATCGGCGTACGATCTGCTGCCCGGGAAGCGGCTGACGCATTACGCGCCCTAACTGAAAGAGATTACGAGCGCGCCGCAATCCAGATCAGTGCGAACACCACTGCGCCGATTACGACGGCGACCACGATCGCCCAGGTGCTGACCCGGATGCTGCCGGTGATCTGCTTGGCTTCCTCGTTACGCGCGATCTGGCGATTGCGCTCCTTGTTGGCTTCGCTGCTGTCCGTCATCGGTCATCCAAATGTCGTTTTGGCTAGCGCGTCTTCACAAAGCACATGCCGATGCGGGTCGAAGTCGCAGCGGCCTGACAGGCAAGACCTTTACCACAGGTCCATGACGTAAAACTCTTGTCGATGCCGGCTGATCCCGACGGCTGCAAATAACAATGGGCGCCCCAACCATCCTGATATTCGGTTCCCGCAAGCTCGGTGCTGCCGCGAAGCTGCGGCCGGCTGGCGAAGCCGTGCGAGAAGTCGGGGCGCCGGCCCTCGGCGAATGCGGTCAGGATATCGCGGCGGCGGACCTGGTCGCCGAAGAAATGCGGCGAGGCCGGCACGAAGGTCGACGGCTTGTCCGCGAGCCAGTCGACGCCCGGGAAATGGAAGCCGCCGATGCCGCGGGTCTGGTGGCAGCCGGCGCAGGTGATGTCGTTGAGCCGGCGCTGGAATCCCGCCACCGAGCGGATGTTCTGCAAGCCGATGCCTCGCTCGGCGGCAGCCTTCAGCGCGCCGACCACGTCGCCGTCGGTGAAAACGCCATCGCCTTTGCCCTCGCCCTGCATCAGGCCGAATTCCGGCTGCAGCGCCGATGTATCGAGGCCCGCCGGCGTCGCCGCGATCGCGGCTTTTGCGAGGTATTTTTCCGGGATCAACACCGTGCCGCGATCGAACTCGCCAAAATGCTCGGGGGCAAGCAGCCAGTCCCGGAAGTCGCGCTTGAGCGTGTCATCGCTGAGGATGCGATCGCGATCGATCTGGTTCTCCAGCGTCGACTCCTCGAACAGTCTGGTGTCGTGATTGTATTTGAACACCTTCAGGAGATAGTCGGTACGGAACTCGTGGCTCGCCGATTTCGGCATCACCGCGATCTGGATGTTGGTCTCGATGCGATCGACTAGCGCATCGTAGGGAAACGGAAGCTGCTCGATGAGCTCGAGCGGATGGTCGTTGGCGAGCCAGCGCCGCGCGATCTCCGCGCAAGCGAGTTGCTTTCCGCTCGGCACGGCCTGCCGATCGTCCCGCGCCTTCAGCACCAGGTTGAACGTCATCGGCAGGCGCGATGCGGTCTTGCCGCCATCCGGATTCGTCTCGAACCGGGCAAGACGGTAGATCAGCCGGATCTCGCCGCAGGAGGCCTCCGACACGTAAGCGCGATCCATGCGGTTGACGATGCCCGCCAGCACGAAGCGTGTATCGCGGGAATTGAGATTGCTGCGGTCGAACAGTTGAACGTCAAAACCTTCCCCCACGCCGACGGTCTCATCAGGCGCCTCCGCCTTGTGCCGCGCGATGTAGCGATCGAACTCCGCGTCGATCGCGGGGCGGATCTGCGCAAGCTGCGGCAACGATGCGAACAGCATGTCCGATGTGAGCGGGAAATTGGCGTTCCGTTCC
Source organism: Bradyrhizobium sp. UFLA05-109 (assembly GCF_054185165.1). Classification (NCBI taxonomy): domain Bacteria; kingdom Pseudomonadati; phylum Pseudomonadota; class Alphaproteobacteria; order Hyphomicrobiales; family Nitrobacteraceae; genus Bradyrhizobium; species Bradyrhizobium sp. UFLA05-109. The sequence goes on from NZ_JBBIAR010000052.1 coordinate 40,789, forward strand.
GGCCACAACAGGCGCGAGATCGTCAGTACATCGTGCTGATCGAGCTTGCCGAGTTGCTGCGGATCGGTGATCGCCGCGCCGCGCTCCAGGCCTGCGTTCCCCGCGGCCGGCAGCGGCAGCGCGCCGCCACACAGTACGAGGAGGGTAACGAGAATTCGCAAGCAGCGATGGCTCATGCCTCCACTAACACCGCCGCGATCGGCCTATTCAAGCAAAAAGGCGCTTCACATCGCGGTGAAGCGCCTTTCCTCAAGTTCGGAATCGCGCGGCTCAGCGCGCGACGATCAGGCCCTTGCTGGTGACGACGACCCAGCGGCCATCCTGGCGGCGGATCGCATCGACCCGGCCGAGACCCGGCACGGGGTCACCGGCATAGACCTCATAGAGGCCCGAGCGGCCCTCGATCAGCGCACCGCCATTGGCGATGTCGCGCAGGTGCCAGCCCTCGACCGTCGGCAGCCGGCCGATTTCGGGCTTCGGTTGTGCTGCGGCCAGCGCGGCCGCCTGTGCCGAGAGGGTTTGTGGCGGCGTCGCCGGCGCCGGTGCTGGCGTCGCGGCGGCGACCTGAGCCGGGGCGATCGAACCCGTGGTCTCCTTCGTAGCAGCGGTCTGCGCTGGCGCAGGAGCCTGCGCCGAGCGCAGCTTTTCTACGGCCTCGGACAGTTTTGCGAGCCTGGCGGCAGGCTCGGCTTGCGCCTTCTCGAGCTTGTCGAGGCGGTCGCTGGTCTTGTTGAACTGGCCGGTCGCGGACTTCGAGGTATGATCGAGGCCCGTCTTGAGCGCGACGACGTCGGCATCGATCCGCGCGACCGAGGCTTCCAGCGCGCTGGTGTCGGCAACCGGCGCCGGCGCAGCAGCCTGGTTCGCAGCGAAGTGCATGACGCCGGCGGTCGCGAGCGCGCCGCTGATCGCGCCGACAACGGCTGCAAGCGCCACGACGGCAGCCATCGCCGAGAACCGGCGCTTGCCGCCCGTATCCCTCGCCTCCGGCTTGACCTCGGGCTCCGCGCGATCCCAGGCGCGGTCCGAGGGCGCCATGACGATCAGCTTGCCGGGCTTCAACTCAGCCTTGGATTCGTGCGGCTCGGGTTCCTGCAGCTTGGGTTCGTGCAGCTTGGGCTCTACGTCCGGCTTGGGCTCTTCCGGATTGGACGCGTCGAGCTTGGGCACAACCAGCCTGGGCGGTTCAACCTTCGGCGCCTCAGCCTTGGGGGCGTCCGGCAGCGGGGCATCCGGCCCCGGCGCCTCATGGTCGGGCGCGATCGACGGGACGTCGGCGCGCGTCTCCAAGCTAGCCTCCGACGAAACCTCGGCGGGCTGCGGTTCAGCGGCCTGTTCGGGCATTGTTTCGCTCACGGCTCAAATACTCCAGTCAAGGTTGACCTTTTGGTAACTTTCATTGCTTGCGAAATCCTTACCCTTGGACCCGCTTACCGAAATTTTAGGAACTCATCCGGGGCCGAATTGGGCCGGGATCATGGAACCGGCGTGGCAGGCCAAGCGCAAAATTGCGTTCGGTACCGACGGGACGGCCCTCGACACCGGGCGAAGGTCTTGTTTGCCTGACGAAATTCCCCGGTTAACATGGCCTTAACCGTCCCATCAGCCACATGGCGCAAGGGGGTGTCATGGCGATTGAGAAGTGCATCAACGAGTTTGGCGTTGATGACGTCATCTTCGAGGAGGGCTCGACGGGTCGCGAATTGTTCGTCGTGCTCGACGGCCAGGTTGAGATCGCCAAGCTCAGCGGCGGAGCCCGGACTACCATCGTCAAGCTCGGCAAGGGCGAGTTCTTCGGCGAGATGGCCGTGATCGACGGCTCGGCGCGTTCGGCGACCGCGATCGCGGCCGCGCCGAACACCAGGGTGATGAAAATCAACCACGCCCGCTTCGTCTACCTCGTCAGCCAGCAGCCGGCGTTTGCGCTGATGGTGATGGACGCGCTCTCAAAGCGTCTGCGCGCGTCCAACGCAGTCACCTACCGAGCGGCGCAGCCATGAGCGATCGCAAGCCGTCTGCGTTTCCGATCCTGATGAAGAACGATACCTGTTCGCTGATCCAGGCAGCGGACGACGTCTACCAGATCCGCTTCAATAATCGCGCCGCCAACGCTCATCTGGTGCGCGGCTCGGCGCGCACCATTCTGATCGACGTCGGGCTCTCCACGAACTATCCGGCACTGGTCGAGTGCCTGAACTTCGTCGAATGCCCGCCCGAGAAGATCGACATGGTGGTGCTGAGCCACGAGCATCTCGACCATATTGGGGCGGCCTGGCACTTCAACGAGCGCCGCACCTATGTCGCCGCGCATCGGCTGGCCGCCAACAAGATCATGCTGCGCGACGATTTCTCGATGCTGCGAAAGATGTTCAACGAGCCGAACGTGCCGATCAACATCGACATCTGGCTCGAGGAAGGCAATCTGATCGACCTCGGCAATTTCCGCCTCAACGTGATGTACACGCCGGGCCATACCTCGGCCTGCATCACGCTGTTCGACCAGGACAAGGGCCTGTTGTTCGCCGCCGACACCCTGATGCCTGGCGGGGTGATGGGCGGCGTGTTCGGCTCCGGCAGCATCGCCGACTACATCCAATCGCTCGAGCGCATCAAGGGGTTGAACACGAAGATTTTGCTGTCAGGCCACGGCCGCCTCTCCGACACGCCGCAGGACGACGTCCGCATCGCGATTGCGCGTTCACACGCGCTGCTGGAGGACACCGCGCAACTGTTCGACGCGCTGGACGCGCGCTCGAACTTCGAGCCCATCATGCAGTCGGTGCGGGATCTGAACAAGCTGGACGATTAGAGGGGCTCGCGAAGCACCATGCATTCATAATGTCGTCCTGGCGAACGCCAGGACCCATACCGCGTGATCTATCGATAGAACTCCCCGGCCAGTTCCGCCCGCCTAACCAAACCCTGGGGTAATGGGTCCTGGCCTTCGCCAGGACGACCTCGGGGAGAGTCCGTCGCTTCGCGACGCCCCGGAATGACGGAGTGCTACATCACCACCGGCTTGTCCGGCAACTCGTTGGGATGCGGGCCATGCGGCGGGAAGTGTTTTGCGAGTTCGCGTGATACCGCTTCGATGCCCTTGACCACGCCATGCTCGAACCGGCCGGCGCGAAAATCGGCTTCCATCTCACGGCAGATCTTTTCCCAGCCCGCAGCGCCGACCTTGGCATCGATGCCGCGGTCAGCAACGATCTCGACGTCGCGATCGGCGAGCAGGAGATAGATCAGGACGCCGTTGTTGTGCGCGGTGTCCCAGATCCTCAGATGGGAAAAAACATCGAGCGCGCGCGCGCGCGCCGGCTGATTGCGGAACAGCGGCCTGCCATCAAGCGCCCCTTCGACGACGAAGCGGACCTGACCGGAATGGGTGGTCTCGCTTGTCTTGATCGCCTGCTCGATGCGATCGAGCACTTGTGGCGTGAACACCTGCTTGGCGCGCCAATGGTGCTGAACGAGATGTCTGGTGATGCGCTTGATGCTCATGGCCTACCAGCTCCCCGAGGCGCCGCCGCCACCAAAGTTGCCGCCACCGCCGCTGAATCCGCCGCTGTCGCTCGAAGAGCCGCTGCTCCAGCCGCCGCCCGAGGAGCCGCTCGACCAGGAACCACTCGACCACGAGCCGCCGCGCGAGTAGCGCCTCCCCGAACCGGATGTCGGAGCGAGATCGGCGATGAACGCCAGGATGAAGGCGATGGCACCGGCGCCGATCGCGAGGGCCACAGAGCTGGCCATGAACCAGACCGCCGCCGCAAACACGCCGCCTGTTACGACCGAGCCAAGCAATCGGCCTAGCATCGCGTGCAGAATGTTGCCGACAAACATCGAGGCAAACAGGACGAAGAAAACCGCAGGCACAAAACCTTCCGAGTCGCTGGTAAAGTTCGTGCTGCGCGCCGGCGCCGGCAACGGCTCGCCGTCGATCACGCGCATCATGCGATCAACGCCATCGGAGATGCCGCCGGCAAAGTCGCCGCTTCTGAATTTTGGCGTGATGACCTCGTCGATGATCCGCCGCGAGGTCACGTCGGTGAGCGCGCCTTCGAGCCCGTAGCCGACCTCGATGCGCAGGTGCCGGTCGTTCTTGGCAACGAGCAGGATCGCGCCGTCATCGATCTTCTTGCGGCCGACCTTCCAGGCATCCGCGACGCGGATCGAGTACTGCTCGATCGTCTCCGGCTGCGTGGTCGGCACGATCAGGACTGCGATCTGGCTGCCTTTGCGGTTCTCGTAGTCCTGCAAGCGCGAGCTCAGCGATGCGACATCGCCGCTCGACAGCGTGCCGGTCAGGTCGACGACACGCCCCGTGAGCTGTGGCACGGCGACGTCGGCGAGGGCCGACGTGAACACGAACACGAGAAGGATCGCCGCTAGCCACGACAATCTCGATGTCATCGTTCGCGAAGGCGGACGATCCAGTATTCCAGAGAAGCCAATGAGTCTGCAGAAAGGCCGCGGCGTACCGGATTCCCCGCTTTCGCGGGGAATGACAGCGGTGAGTGGGGCGCGCATCGGAGAGCCAACGGGCTTATTTCGACGGCGCAGGCGCCGGGTTGAAATCGACCTTCGGCGCGGTCGAGATTTCCTTCTCGTTCTCCACGCTGAAATTCGGCTTCGCCTTGTAGCTGAACATCATCGCAGTGAGGTTGGTCGGGAACGAGCGGATGGTGACGTTATAGTCCTGCACCGACTTGATGTAGCGGTTGCGCGCCACCGTGATGCGGTTCTCGGTACCCTCGAGCTGGGACATCAGGTCTCTGAACAATGCATCCGATTTGAGCTGCGGATAGTTTTCAGTGACGACGAGGAGGCGCGACAGCGCGCTGGAGAGCTCGCCCTGGGCCGCCTGGAACTTCTGGAACGCGGCGGGATCGTTGAGCACCTCAGGCGTTGCCTGGATGCTGCCGACCTTGGCGCGCGCATTGGTGACCCCAAGCAAAACATCCTTCTCCTGCTGGGCAAAGCCCTTCACCGAATTGACGAGATTGGGCACGAGATCGGCGCGGCGCTGATACTGGTTCACCACCTCGGACCAGTTGGACTTGATCTGCTCGTCCTGGCTCTGGATCGCGTTGTAGCCGCAATTGGTCAGGCTGAGGCAGGCGAACGCCGCCAGCACGGTCAGGATCTTGCGCATGAAATTTCTCCCGGTGGAATCGGGAGCCTAGATATCAGATTGCGCGCGCGGAGGACATGCCGACGGAGGTGGCCGGATCACCAATCAGTCAGAGCCGTAGCCCGGATGGAGCGCAGCGCAATCCGGGGAAAGCGATCACGGGCGATCACGGATTTCGCTGCGCTCCATCCGGGCTACGGGCTGGTGAAGCAACGGCGCAGACTTACTCCTAACCCGCCTTCGCCTCCCGGATCGCCTGCCAGATCTTCTGCGGGGTCAGCGGCGTATTGAGCTGGGTGATACCGAGTTCGGCGAGCGCGTCCATCACGCCGTTGGTCACGCAGGGCGGGCCACCGATCGCGCCGGATTCGCCGCAGCCCTTGGCGCCGAGCGGGTTGGTGCGGCAGGGCGCGGAGTCGTCGAGCGTCACCTCGATCGGCGGCACGTCGTCGGCGCGCGGGATGCAGTAATCCTGGTAGCTCGCGGTGAGGAGCTGGCCTTCGGCATCATAGGCAACGCCTTCATAGAGCGCCTGTCCGATGCCTTGCGCGACGCCGCCATGGATCTGGCCGGTGACCAGCATCGGGTTGACGGCAACGCCGACGTCATCGACCGTGGTGTAGCGCACGACGCGGGACACGCCGGTTTCCGGATCGATCTCGACCTCGCAGACATGCGTGCCGTTCGGCCAGCTCGGACCGTCCACCTCCCCTTCGGAATCGACGCTGAGCTTTGCGCCGCTCTCCTTCTCCGCGATCTCGAACAGGCTGATGCGGCGGTCGGTGCCGACCACGGTGAGCATGCCGGCCTGATACTCGATGTCCTCGACCGACGTCTCCAGCACGTTCGACGCCTTCTCGCGCGCCTTCTGGATCAGGTCGTTCGAGGAGACCACCACCGCCGTACCGCCGACGAACAGCGAGCGCGAACCGACGCTGCCGAAGCCGGTCGCAAGATCTGTGTCGCCCTGCACCACGTCGATCTTGTCGAGGGGAATGCCGAGCGTATCGGAGATCATCTGGGTGTAGGTGGTCTGCAGTCCCTGCCCCATCGCCATGGTGCCGGAATGCAGAATTACGCGACCCTGCGAGGTCGCGTGCAGGCTGACCTTCTCGGTGTGCGCGCGGCCGCCAGTCCATTCGATGTAGGAGGTTAGCCCGCGGCCGTAGAGCAGCCCCTTCTTCTTCGCAGCGCGCTTGCGCGCAGCAAAGCCATCCCAGTTCGCGAGCTTCGCGGCGCGGTCGAGCATGTGTGCGAAGGCGCCGGAATCGTAGACCTGTCCGGCGGCATTCGTATAGGGCAGCTGCGCCGGCTTGATGTAATTCGCTTTGCGGATCGCGCGCGGGTCCATGCCGATTTTTCGCGCAGCGGCGTCGAACAGGCGCTCGACGATGAACACCGCCTCGGGGCGGCCCGCGCCGCGATAGGCGCCGACGGGTGCGGTGTGGGTCATCACCGTCTTGATCTCGAAATGCACCAGCGGCAGATCGTAGACGCCGGTCTGCACGAAGGGACCGAGCACCAGCGGGATGATGTTGCCCGTGCCGGAGGAGTACGCGCCGGTGCAGCCGATCGACTTGACGCGATAGGCCAGCACCTTGCCCTTCTCGTCCAGCGCGAAGGATGCGGTCGAGGTGAGATCGCGGCCATGGGTGCCGCCGACGAACTCGTCGGTGCGATCGCCGCGCCAGCGGATCTTTTTGTTCAGCTTGGTCGCGGCATAGGCGACGATGCCGTCCTCCGGATAGAGGTTGGTTTTCTGGCCAAAGCCACCGCCGATGTCGCCGACCAGCACGCGCACGCTCTCGATCGGCCGCTTCAGCACCGCACCGGCGAGCACGTCGCGGGTCGATGCCGGCGTCTGCGACTGCACATGCAGGAGAAGCCGGCCGGATTTCTTCTCGATCTCGGCGATGGTCGAGCGCGGCTCCATCGCGGACGGCACGAGCCGCTGGCTGACGAGATCGAGCTCGACGACATGGGCGGCTTTCGCGAAGGCTTCGTCGACCTTGGCAGCATCGCCATAGGCAATCGCGCCGACGATGTTATCGGGCGCCTCCGGCCACACCACGGGCGCACCTGGCTTCACCGCCTCGACGGGATCGACGACCGCAGGCTGCACGTCATAGTCGACCACGATGGCTTCGGCCGCGCTCTGCGCCAGGACGCGCGAGGTGGCGACCACGGCCGCAACGGCCTCGCCGGCATAGCGCACGACCTCATGGGCGAGCAGCCGGCGTGGAGGCACCGTCATCGGCTTGCCGTCGGGACGCTTGAAGATGTTAAGCGTGGGAATCTCGCCGATATTGTCCTGGATCAGATCGGCGCCCGTGTAGATCGCGGCAACCCCAGGCATCGTCGCAGCCGCGCTGGTGTCGATCGATACGATCTTCGCATGCGCATGCGGCGAGCGCAGCACATAAAGCCACAGCGCGCCATCCTCCGGCTTGTCGTCGATGAACTGTCCCTTCCCGGTGAGTAGCCTCTGGTCTTCCAACCGCTTGACGGGCTTGCCGGCCCCGAAACGCAAATTGCCGGGAAGAATGTTCATTCCGCTTGTCCTCTAGGCCTCGAAGTGCGGCCGTCTTTTAGCGGATCGATCCGGGGCAGACCAGCCGCGGTTTTGGGCGGGACATCAACGATTCCGTCATGCCACCCGGCCGTCATTGCGGGGGGCGCTCCCGAAGGGAGCGAACCCGGAGTCTGGAGGTTGTGGTGCGGGATTCCGGGTTCGCCCTTCGGGCGCCCCGGAATGACAACTATGAAAGATCGCGCAACGCCGCCTCGACGATCCTGCGCTGCTCGGGCGATAGAGCCGCCTGCGGCGGGATGGGGTCGCCGACGTCGTAGCCCTGGATCGCCAACCCTGCCTTGATGCAGGCGGCGAGGTTGAAGCGGGCGAAGGCTTCGTTGATGCGCCATAGCTTGCGCTGGAGCGCCATGGCCGCATCCCAGCGCTCCTCCTTGCAGAGATCGTAGAGAGCGACACTCTGGCGCGGGATGATGCAGGCCGGACCCGCCATCCAGCCAAGGCCGCCGATCAGCATCACCGCGGCCGGAATATGTGCGGAAGCCGAGAACACGCTGATCTTGTCGCCGCAGCGGTTCATGATCGAGAGCAGCCGGCCGGTGTTGGTCGAGGCATCCTTGATGTAGCCGATGCGCGGATGCTCGGCGAGGCGCGCGATGACGTCGAGCGTCAGGTCAGAACGCTGGAATTGCGGATTGGTGTAGATGACGACGGGAATGTCCACGGCATCCGCGATGCTGCGGAAATAGGATTCGACCTGGGCCTCAGCGAGCGGGAAGTACGCTTCCAGAATCGCCAGAATGCCGTCGGCGCCGAGCTTCTGGTACGCCCTCGCCTGCGCGACCGCATCGACGGTCGAGGTCGAGGCAACGCCGGCCACCACGGGCACACGGCCCTTCGCGGCCTCGATCGTGGTCTGCACGATTCTCGCGCGCTGTGCGGCGTTGAGGTAGGCGAATTCGCCGGTCGAGCCGAGCGGCGTCAGCCCATGCACGCCGGCGCCGATCAGGTCGTCACAGACCCGGGTAAGGACGCCGGTACGCACCGTGCCGTCCGCATCGACAGGCGAAACGAGGTAGGGGAAGACGCCGTGGAAATCGGGCATGTCGGGCAACCGCGCGGCAGATGGGGCGTTACAGGTCCGCCCGTGTGGTTTCGCGGGTGCTAACACGGTCCCGTGAGGCCGACAAGCAAGCCGGCCCGCCCGACAAAAAAGCCGCAAAACAACCCCATGCAAAGTAGGTCGGCCGGCTTGAGCTCTTACGAATTTTCCGAAATATCAGTTGACACGTCGGGCAAATCACCACCAAAATGTCATCGTCGGACAATCCGCGACAGGGACCGAGCGCGCCCACTCCGCCTCACCACGCGTATCGCACCACGCCCTTGCCGGCGTAGCTCGAGGTGACGTTCGAGAACTCGCCTTCAAATGTTGCGATGGCGGACCAGCCGGTTCTCCACTTCATTTCGACCGAGGCCGTGGTCAGAGCGGAGTCGTGCGCTTGCGCGGCGCCGTTCACGACGAAGCTGGCGCCGGGGAGCGCCTGGAAGGTGGCGCCGATGGAGCGGTCCGGGTTGAAATCATAAGCCCAGGCGAGGCGGCTGCGCAGCGTCAGCTCGCCATTGAACATCGCAAACGACTTGTCGGTGCGGATGCCCAATTCGCTGCGGGCGTCAGTGACGCTCTTGGCCGCGTAGTTGAGTACAAAATTCGACGTGCCGGAGACCACGCTCTCGGCATAGGCCGGCAGATCGAAGGTCGTGAACTGTCCGGCCGCATAGGGCGTGATGCCGACGCCGCCGATGACCGGCGCAACGAAGCGATAGCCGCCTTCCACGCGTCCCGAATACGCATTGGCATTGAACTCCGCGCGCAACTGGTCGAGGCCGACGATGCTCACCGTGCGGTTGGTGGTGATGTCCTGCCAGCCGTAAGCGAGGGCGCCGGTGACATAGGCCGGGCCGTCGGTGTGGCGGATGTAGGCGCCGGCCTGGAAGAGGTCCGACCGGCCGCTGCCCATGCCGTTGACGCCAAAACTCGTGCCGCCGCCGGCGAGCGCAAAGCCCGCGAGCGTGTTCGGCGAGAACAGATAGTCGGCGCCGACCGCCGTGCCGGCGATGCGGCTCGTGGTGTCGTTCGAGCCGACGAGCGCGTTGCCGCTGGTGGACTGCGAGCCACCAAAGCCCGCCGCCCACACGCTCCAGCGCTGCGCGAACGGCACCGACGGCGCCTTGGTGAACATCGCGAACGCGTCGGTGGTCCTGCGCTCGGCGTAGGCGCTCGCCTGATCGTCCTCCTCGGCATAGCCCGTCGGCGACGTCGCGCCGCCAGAGCCGCTGCCTCTTCCCGCAAAGGGATCGGTGAGCACGCCCATGAACTGGCTCATCGCCTGGAACGTGGTCTGCTGCGAGCCGGAGGCGCTCTCGCCGGCGGCTTGCGTCAGCCCGCCCGCGGAGAGCGTGCTGTAGAGCAGCGGAATGCCATTGGAGTTGAAGAAATTGATCAGCCCATTTGCGACCGCCTGCTGGTTGCCATTGAGACCACCGGGACTGGCGAAGTTCAGGATCAGGGTGAGATAGGCGTCGTTGGCATCGTAGCTCAGCGTGGCGCGGAAGTTCGTCGGCAGGTTGGTGTCGACGAGCGAGCCGAACGTGCCCGAGACGCCACCGGTCGCGGTCAGGATCTTGTATTGCTTGCTGATCTGGCTGCCGCTGGCAAACACCGCGCTCACCGTGGCGCCGCCGAGTGTCGCCGTGCCGGTGACGGTTGTGAACGAGGCGGTCGATGGATTGACCTGCACGAGATAGAGCGCGCCCGATTGGAACGCGAGATTGCCCATCACCGTCATCGATGTGCCGGGCGTGCCATCGCCGGGCGCGAAGATACCGCCGGCATTAACCTGCGTGGCGCCGACGCTGCCGGTGCCGGTCAGCGTGCCGCCGGAATTGACGAACACGCCGCTGCTGCTTGCGATCGAGCCGTCGACCTCCAGCGTGCCACCGTTGATGGTGGTGCCGCCGGCATAGGTGTTGGCGGCCAGGAAGGTCAGCGTGCCGTCACCGGTCTTGGTGACGCCGCCGGCGCCGGACAGGCCAGTGCCGAAGCTGACATTGTTGCCGTTGGTGTCGAAGGTCGCCCCGTTGCTGCCGATCGCGGTCAGGCGCGACGAGATATCGGTCGACGTCCCGCTCGCCCATTGCAGGCCGCCGCCGTTGAGCGTGATCGTGCCCGAGCCGAAACTGCTGGCCGTGTTAAAATTGATCAGGCCGCCATTGACGGTCGTGCCGCCGCCATAGGTGTTGACGCCCGACAGCGTCAGCATGCCGGTGCCGATCTTCACCAGCGAACCGCCCGTGGTGGTACCGAGCCAGGCGGTGCAATCCCAGCCGGTCGCGCCACAGGCGCTGATCACCCCGCTCACCGTTGTGCTTAGATTATTACCGCCGACGGTGAGTTCGTTCAGGCCCAGATAGACCTCGCCGGCTCCCGCGATCGAGCCGGCAGTGAGCTTGTGGTCGCCGAGCGGGCCGGTACTCCCGGAGAAATCGAGCTTGCCGCCGGCATCGTTGGTGATGGCGGCGTTGCCGGCCGTGCTGGTGTTGTAGAAATACAGGTAGCTGTTGTTCGTGATGGCGGCGCTGCCGGCCGTGCTGGCGCCGAAGAAATACAGGTGGCTGTTGTTTGTGATGGCAGCATTGCCGGCCGTGCTGGCGTTGTTGAAATACAGGTAGTAGTTGTTGGTGACGGTGGCGCTGCCGGCCGTCGACGTATCGTTGAAAATCAGGATACCTCCGGAGTTGGTGATCTGCGCGCTGCCGGCCGTGCTGGTGTTGTTGAAATACAGGCCCCCGCCGGTGGAGTCGTAATTGACGATCGTCGCGTTGCCGGCGGTGGACGTACCGTTGAAGATGACGTCGTGATAGTTGGTGATCGAGGCATTGCCCGCGCTCGCCGACTGGTTGAAGGTCGTATGATCAAAGTTGACGATCTGAGCGCTGGCTGCCGTCGACGTATCGTTGAAAGTGAGTTGGCCACCCACAACATATATCTGGGCGGTGCTGGCGGTGGCCGAATTGTTGAAATTGATCGTGCCCGTGCTGCCGATGACGGCGCTGCCGGCGCTGGACGAATTGTTGAAATTGAGCTGGTTTCCGATGCCGATGTTGGCATTGACCGCGGTCGAGGAGTCGTTGAAATTCACGATGCCGCTGGCGCTGGAGATGTTCGTTGCGGCTCCCGTGCCGCCGCTGGCCGAAGCACTGTTCTGAAAAGTCAGAGTCTGACCGGCCGAGACGTTGAAGGTCTGTGCATTGGTGGAATTGTTGACGACGCCGGCGCCGTTCAGGGTGAAGGCATTGTCGATGGTGAACGTGTAGGCTTGCGCGCTCGGCGTGAACAGGATCTCGCCGAGCGTGACGCTGCCGCCAGTATTCGAGACCGTCGTGGAGCCGGTATCGACGAAGGTGGCCGTCCCGGTCGGCAGGCTCCCCGTCGACCAGTTGGTAGACGTTGTCCATTCGCTGGTGGTGCCGGTCCACGTCGCGTCCTGGGCCGCCGCCGTCGAGCTGGCGGCAACCAGCGCCGTCGTGGCGAGCAGCGCGCTCCAGGAAGTCGGAGAGGACGGCGACTCCTCACCGGCCAGCGCAGCCAAAATCGTCATCGAGCAAGCCCTCGCCTCGAACAGTCAAACCTCGCGCGAGCGTTTTGCCATTTCCCAGACGATGCTGCAGAATGCGATCGTCGCCGAACCCGACAACCTCGACCTGAAGCTCGCGCTTGCCACGCTCCAGCTCCGCGGAATTCAAATGGTCTGGTACGGCCCTGCCGGGCACACCTCCATCGAGAATGGCATCAAGTCCATCAGATCGCTGCTGGAGCCCGCGTTGCGGGCAAAGCCCAACTACATTCCGGTGCTGGATGCCCATTGCCGCTTCCTGAACACGACGAACCAGTTCGTCGAAAACCTGATCGCGTGTGCGAGAACGCTCAGCTTCGATCCCTGGAATGGAGTGGCCCTCTACCATCTTGGTCTCGCGCAGCTTCACCTCGGCCGCTTCGAGGACGCGCTGGCGACGTTCGATCAAGCCTATCGCTTCGATACGCCCGCCGCCTCGCGATGGACATGGCCGCTCGGCACCGGCTGGGCCTGCACGCTGATGGGCCGCTACGAAGATGCCCTGCCCTGGCTGCAAACATCGCTCGCGATCACATCCGGCAGCGGACGCACACATATGCTGCTTGCTGCCGCCTATCAGCATTTGGGCCAAACCGGCGAAGCAAAAGCGGCCCTGGCAAAGGGCCTGGAGCTGAGACCCGGCTCGACGGCCCGCAATGTGCCGACGACCCGCGAAAACACGAGCACGGTTTTTCTCGCGGCTGCCGACCGCGTCATGCAACTCATGGTCGACGCCGGACTGCCTGAAGGGTGAGCGGGCACAACGTGCCGGCGGCGGCACTCGGCAAAACGCTTCGGCCTAAAGCCCGATGAAATCAGGATGAATCATCATCGCGCTTTAGGTTGTTGTTTCCGCATGATCTCCGCGCAAACGCGTTCCGCGTTTGTCGCGAGGGAAAACCGCTGCACACTTTTCCGGATCATGCTCTAGCGCTTCGTCTTGGGGAGCACCACCCTGCCCTTTGAAGCCATGCCACCCCACGTGGCAGACCAGCCGACTTCCGAGGCGGAGGGTCGCTCGTCGTCTTTCTGACCTCGGGCACCCTGCAGGGCAAACAGGGCGCCTTGGGGATCGGCACATCGCACGATCCAGCAACCATCGGGCAGCTCGCTTGGGCCCTGAAGGACACGGCCCCCGCCAGCATGAACGCGCTTGGCGGCCGCCCCGATGTCGTCGACATTGAAGTAATAGAGCCAACACGGCTGCGATACGCTCGGAAGCTTGGTAAGCATGCCGCCGATCGTCTGCCCAGCCGCCGAAATCAATTCATACAGATCTGCAGGATCGGTTCCTGCGCGGGCCTTCTGCCAACCGAGGAGCTCGCCGTAAAACGGAAAGATCTTGTTCCGGTCTTCAGCCAGCAACTCGTGCCAGCCCACGCGACCCGGCTCGTCCAATCCGCTGGGGTGCCGTGGGCCATATGTCAGTCCGGTGACCAGCGCAAACGTTGCTCCTTGCGGATCGGCGACCACTGAAATTCGACCGATGTTGCTGTCGGTCGGCGATACCAAAATGGCGCCCCCACAACGGCGGATCTGCGCGGCCTTCGCATCCATGTCGTCGACGGCAACGTAGCCGACCCACCTCGGTGTCGCCCCCAATCGCCGTCCCTCTTCCGGCAGTTCCATGAGACCACCGACCGGACCGTCGCCGGCAGTCACCACCGTGTAAGCGAACCCTGCCGTCGAGACGTCCTTCGCGCCCCAGCCGACAACCTTACCATAGAAGGCGCCCGCCGCCGTGACGTCGGTCGTCATCAGCTCGTACCAAACGAAGTATCCGGGTTGATCGACCAAGGCAGTTTCTCCGTTCAGGCGGGAGACAGTTGCGGCACTGCATCAGCCGCGCGCAGCGCAGACAAGACAAGTGATCGAAGGTGAACTCGTTCATGAAGATGAATGCAATCTGAACGAGCGCCACTGCATTTTCGTGTGTTCGTGAATCTTGCCTGCCTTGTCGGCTCGGCGTAGACTTTCTTCCGAGGATATCCTTCCCGCAACATTCGGAGGATGCGACCATGCAGCGGGTGAAGCAAGCTTCGAAAAAGAAGCGCGTAGCCAAGGCCGCCGTGCCGGCGTTGGGAGCCGCCGGACTAACTTTTTCGCTCGCCGGCAGCGCATCAGCAGCGGCGGTGCCAACAGGTGACGTTCAGCAGAGACTGAACTTTTCACCGGGGCATGCGATCATGCTCGGTGAAGAGGAAATGACTGACGTCAGCTTGGCCACCTTCCATCTGTTCGACAAGGAAGACGCCAGCGACCGCGTACAACTCGCCTACCGCGGATGCGGCGGTTGCCGCGGCTGCAGAGGCTGCAGAGGCTGCGGCTGCAGAAGTTGCCGATGCGGCGTCGGTTGTCGGTGTGCCGGATGTGCCGTGGTAGGTTGCGCTGTCGTATCCTGCGCGGGCTGTTGTGCATCGTGGGGCCGCTGCCGCTGGTGCTAGGCGACGCGCGGTTCGATCGTGTATCGACAAGCCTCTTATTGGCCGGGCTCGAAAGCGACCCGGCCGTTTTCTCGTTTTCGTCGCAAGGTTCGCCGAACCTGCCTTGGACGGCTTGCCGGGGACGAGCGGGTGTGTTCCAAATCAAACGAAGACTTCCCGTGGGTGAGCCAACGGCTCGTCGCGCACGGGCGGTCTGAGATGACGGACAACACCATCCGCGTGCCGCCCCGATGACAGCCAATCGCAAGATCCGCGTTGCGAGACCGGCCCGCAAGGATATCTTGCGGTTCGCACCAAATTACACCGCCTACACGCTTCCTCCCGATGCGGTCTGCCTCTATTCCGAGGATCGCAAATACTTCCTGCACGGCGAGCTCTATTGTGCGCTGGCCGCAGCGATCGGAAGCAACGGACGGGCGGTTTCGGAAATCATTCGCCAGCTTTCGAAAAACTTCCCGACGAACAAGATCGAGGAAGCGATCGGGCGGCTGGTCGAACGCCGCTATGCCACCACGGCAGGATCGGCCGCATTCACAGGCGCCGTCGCTGGCTATTGGGCGAGCCTCGGCCTGCCTCCCGAGACTGCAGAACAGAACCTGCGCGCCTGCCCGGTGAGGGTGGAATCGATCGATGTCAAAGGCGCCAAGGAACTGAGCGCGGCCTTGAGCAAACTCGGCGTTCAAATCGCCAAGCGTTCGCCCAGGCTCGTGATCACGCTGGTGAACGACTATCTTGACCGGCGGCTCGCCGAGCTGAACGGCGAGCGCGTGGCCAATGGGACGCCCTGGCTGCTGGTGCAGCCGTCCGGCGTGTTTCCGCTGGTAGGCCCCATCTTCAAACCGGGCGAGAGCGCCTGCTGGACCTGTCTGTTCGATCGCATGATACGCAATCGGGAAATCAAGGGATTTCTCGACCGCGGACTGGCGCAGCCGGTCGCCGTATCGCCCCTGGCCCATGACACCGTTGGACAGACCGCCATCCACTTCGCTGCCATCGAGACTGCGAAAGCGATTGCCTCGGGTTTTCGCACCGACCTGCGCGATCACATTGCAAGCTTCGACCTGACTGGTGCGGTCATCGCCAAGCACTATGTCGCGCGTCGCCCGCAATGTCCGACCTGCGGCAGCAAGAAGCTGCAGAGTCCGCGCCGGGCGGAGGCGCCTGTCGAGATTGCCGAGGGCCGGAAGCTCATCATGACCAGCGGCGGATATCGCACCGTGACGTCTCGCGCCACCGTGGCGCGCTTCCGCAAACACGTAAGTCCGTTGACCGGCGTGGTCTCGCGGCTCGAGCGGATCGAGGCTGATCTGCCGATGAACACCAATTTTTTTGCTCACCACAATTTCTCTGCGCCAGCCTTGAGCGTCGATGAGCTCAGGTCGGGACTGAGCGGCGGCAGCTTCGGCAAGGGCTCCACCGCCGAGCAGGGCGAAGCCAGCGCGCTGATGGAGGCGATCGAGCGGTACTCTGGCATTTTTCAGGGAGACGAAATCAGGACGAAGCGCCGCTTCACCGATTTCGCTCCCGGTGATGCCCTTCTTCCCAACGACGTCCAGCTCTTCAGCGACACGCAGTTTCAAAACAGGCATGCCCCGCAGCCGGATGATTCACATCCGGTTCCTGAGCCGTTTGATCCCTCGACCAAGACCGAGTGGTCGCCGGTCTGGTCGTTGCGCGACAAGCGTTTCAAGTATCTTCCGACGGGCCTGCTGTACTTTTTCTACGGCGGATTCCACACGGACTCCAACGGGTGCGCGGCGGGCAACACTCGCGACGAAGCCATCGTTCAGGGCTTCCTCGAACTGGTCGAACGCGATGCCTACGCCATCTGGTGGTACAACCGGCTGCAGCGTGCCGAAGTCGACCTTACGCAATTCGACGATTCCTATGTGCGGGATCTGCGAGCCCAGTTTGCCAATGCGGGGCGCAAGCTTTGGGTGCTCGACATCACCAGCGATCTCGGCATTCCCTCTTACGTGGCGATCACGCACTGGATGCAGAACGGACACGAAAATATCGAGTTCGGCTCCGGCTCGCATTTCGATCGCCGCATAGCACTGCTGCGTTCCCTCACCGAGCTGACCCAGTTCATGTCAATCGGCCTGATGGGCGGCGGAACTGGCGAGAAGCCGACACTTGACGGTGTCACGCCGCTGCGACTTGACGATTATCCCTTCCTGATCCCGAGCGACGATCCAATCGTCCGGCCGGCACCGGGCCTCAAGCTTCACGATAACACGAGCGACCAGGTCAATGCCTGCATCGAGATCGCCACCGGCGCGGGACATGATTTCCTCGTGCTTGACCAGACGCGGCCCGACGTCGAGGTCCCCGTCGTCAGAGTGCTCGTTCCGGGCTTGCGGCATTTCTATCGCCGCTTCGCGCCCGGCCGGCTTTACGAAGTTCCGGTGAAGCTCGGATTATTGGATCGCCCGCGACTGGAAGGCGAACTCACTCCGTTCCTGCCGCACACATGAAGGTGGCCTGTCGTGCGCTCGCCCCGGAAAAGGTCGACGAGGAAGATCGCACCCGTCATCGCCGCCCGATTGAACGGTCGTTTTTCCCTTCACATGCAGGCAGACGGAAGCATCGCCGCTGCCCTGGGCGGCTATTCGCTCAATCTTGGACAATTCAGCTCCTCGGCGATCGACCGTGCGGGACATCTCGCCTCCGGGCTGCCGCTCGCCTCCTTTGCCGGCAAAAGCGTCCTCGCAAGGCAGGTTCACGCGCTGGTGCATCGACTGGCACGGCACGGGCTGCTCGAATACCGCCTATCCTCTCCGCGTGACGAGCAGGACCTCGTCGTCATCGAGCCCCAGGTCGCCGAATACTGGCCGCACTGCGCAAAACTTGGGAGCGGTGATACCCTCGTGTTGTCGCGCTTCGCCTATCTGCACCGGCGCGGCAACGAGATGGTGCTGGAATCGCCACGCGCCGGCGCGCTGTTTCGGATCTGCGATCCCGCGATCGCCGCCACCCTCGCGGCCCTGTCGCAGCCTCGCAAGATCAGCACGCTTCGTCGCCAGACGGCCTCCTTGAACCTCGATCTACTCGGATTGCTGCTCGATAGCCGGATGCTGATCAAGCTCAACGCGAAAGACGGCGACGGCCTTCGGGAGAATGAAGGCGATGGCAGTCTCGTTCTCTGGGATTTCCACGATCTCGTGTTTCACACGCGGAGCACGGAGGGTCGGCATGCCAGTCCAGTTGGCGGCACATTCACCTATGCGGGCCTCGTTCCACCGCTGCCGGCGATACGTCCGCGGTGGCCCGGCGAGAAGATCGACCTTCGCAAATTCTCCATGCCGGAGCCGATCTCGCCCTTCACGAAGCTGCTGCGTGATCGCCATTCAATCCGAGATTTCGACGACCGGCATCCGATCGCGCTTGCCGAGCTCGCACGGTTTCTCGACACCACGGCTCGCGTGCTATCGGAATGGAAGAGCGGCGCGAATTTTGACGGCATTCCCGAAGTCACCTACAGCACAAGGCCTTATCCATCGGCGGGGAGCGCCTACGAGCTGGAATTGTATCTGGCGGTCGCGAACTGCGAGGGCCTTGCACGCGGATTCTACCACTACGATGCAGGCGCTCACGCACTGATAGCGATCGGCGCTTCGGCGCAGCAGGTCCAGGCGCTCTCGACGGCGGCCGCGTTTGCCATGGACGCGCCCGGTCCACCGCAGGTCCTGATCACGATCGCCGCGCGCTTTGGGCGGATGTCCTGGAAATACAGCTCAATCGCATATTCGCTGATCCTGAAGGATGTTGGCACCATGATCCAGACATTCTATCTGGCGGCGACCGACATGGGGCTTGGCGGCTGCGCCATCGGCACCAACGACATCGATCTGTTTGCGAAAATCACCGAGCTCGAAGTTCATGTCGAGAGCCCGGTCGGCCAATTCGCGCTCGGACGCGGCAAGGTCACACCCTGAGCAGCCGCACCCGCGTGCCCCAGGGATCGAGGGCTTCGACGCCATTCGCAAGCGCCGTGACCTGCGCGCCCGCCCTGCCCAGACGCTCCTCCTGCGCGGCGAGAATGTCCTGCTTCTCCGTCACCAGCGAGAACCAGGCGAGCCCGGTTGTCGTATCGTCGCGGCGGCCGGCGCCCTGGCTCTGCCAGACGTTCATGCCGAGGTGATGATGATAGCGGCCGGAGGAGAGGAACGCGGCGCCGTTGCGGCGGCGGGTCGGATCGAGGCCGACCGTGCCGTGATAAAAGCCTTCGGCCTGCGCGAGGTCGCCGACGCGCAAGTGCATGTGCCCGACGCGCAGGCCCTCGGGCGCCTTGGCATAGTCGCTCACGCGCGTGTTGGTGAGCGACAGCAGGTCCGGAGCGTTCAGCTCGTCGGTTGCCATCTTCACCGAGCCTTCGCTCCACTGCCATTGCGAAGGATCGCGGTCGGCATAAACCTCGATGCCGTTGCCTTCGGGATCGTCGAGATAGACGGACTCACTGACGAGATGATCGGCAAAGCCCGTCAACGGCACACGATTCGAGGCGGCATGCACCAGCCAGCGCGCGAGATCCTTGCGCGTCGGCATCAGGAAGGCGGTGTGATAGAGACCGGCCGCGCTGCGTGGCTCGACCGCAGCATCGGGATGCGCTTCCAGCACGAGCAGTGTTATGCCGCCGGCACCGAGTTGCGCTGAACTCGCCGAACGCACCATCACCGTGAGCCCCAGCACGTCGCGATAGTAGTCGGCAACGGTATCGAGATTTTTGACCCGCAGCGTCACCATGCCAACGCGCATCGGCGTGCGGCTGGCATAGGTCGGACCGACGCTGCCCGGATTGCCTTCGGCGCGCGCCGCGGCTGCGGCAGCCGCCGCGAGCGTCGTGGCGCCGGCGAGGTGAAGCAGCGTGCGGCGGGTCAGGTCGATGGTCATCCGGGGTCTTCTCGAAAATGCGTGGGAGCCTGAGGCGCAATGGCCGGCCGATTGCTACACGTTCCCGTGACCTCCTCCCAATCACATGTTCGTCGGCCGGGACATTACGGAGCCTCCTGACCATCCGGCCAGTTTTCAGAGCGCCCGCGGCATCCCAGATTTGGGACAACCGACAGGAGCTTCCTATGACCGACCCTACCCCCCTTGCCGCGCTCTCGTCAGCGCTTTCGGATGTGGTTACACGCACCGCGCCTTCGCTCGTCTCCGTTCACTCGCATCGGTTGCGCGCCTCCGGCTTTGCCTGGAAGGCGGGCCTCATCATCACGGCCGACGAGGCGCTGGCCGACGAGGGCGAGGTCGAGATCAGGCTCGCCGACGGAAGCACGCGGACGGCCACGATGGTCGGCCGCGACCACACCACCGACATCGCGCTGCTGCGCGTCAATGCCGACATCCCACCGGTCAAGCTGATGTCCGGCGCCCCTGCGCTCGGGTCGCTCGCCGTCGTCGTCGCAGCCGACCGTGGCGCACCCACGGCATCTCTCGGCATGGTGTCGCTCGCGGGCCCTGGCTGGCGCAGCCTGCGCGGTGGCGACATCGAGGCGCGCATCGAGCTCGACGTGCGGCTGCGCCACAGCCACGAGGGCGGGCTCGCGCTGAATGCGCAAGGCGAGCCGTTCGGCATGGCGGTGCAGGGACCTCGGCGCGTGCTGGTGATCCCTTCCGCGACCATCGAGCGTGTCGCGGCGCAGCTCGAAACGCGCGGCCGGATCGCACGCGGCTATCTCGGGCTCGGCCTGCAACCGGTGCGGCTCGATGATGGCGTCGGCGCGATGGTGATGAATGTCGACAAATCCGGGCCATCTGCCGCGGCCGGCATCCGGCAGGGCGACGTCATCGTGGCCGTCAATGACGCGAAGCTCGCTGGCGTCCGCGCGCTGTCGCGCTCCCTCGGACCCGAAAGCGTAGGCTCGGTCGTCGACGTCGCGGTGCGCCGTGCCGGCGAGCCGGTGAGCTTCAAGGTCACGATCGGCGAGAGGCCGGAGGCGTGAGCGAGGACACGACGCAGGACATCGCGATCGCGCTGGAAATCGGCGATCCAGCCGTAGCCGACCGGCTGGCGTCGCTGCTCGGCAGCGTCGCCGGTTTGCGGCTCGTCGCGCCCGGAGATCCGGCCGCGGTGGTCGTACGCGACCGGCAACCCTCGCCGGCCGATATCGAGCTGACGCCGCGCGAGCTCGACGTGCTCGGGCTGATGGCCGAAGGCGCCTCGAACAAGATGATCGCGCGCCAGCTCAGCATCTCCGTGCACACCGTCAAGTTCCATGTCGGCTCGCTGCTCGACAAGCTGGATGCCACCGGCCGCACCGATGCGGTCGCCCATGCCGCGCGGCGCGGCGTGATCAATTTGTAGCGCGTCGCACAAAGCGTGCCCTAGTAGACGCGGCCTTGTCGTCGATGGACGTGGCCCGGTGACGCCTGATCTGCCTGCTGCCAATATGGGTTGGCGTAGCACGTAGCCGAGAGTCCCGACGCCGTCGCCCTGCACTGATCCAAAGACGTGTAACCGCAGTAGATGGAGATGGAACCGGCCGCGCCCCACTTCTGGAGACAAACGGGATAATTGGAATCATAGCGTTGAGCCGCGGCCGGGGCGACCGCCAGGATCGTCGTGACCATCAGGATTATCCAACGAAGCATGCGCATCGCAACCTCGTTCAAGCCAGCGCTATTGAACAGGGCACCGCTGACCCGCGCAAGGTGCATTTCACCGCACTTCTGCTTCCTGGGAACAGCGGGGCCATCGCCTCTCAAATTTGTGCGCCTACAGTGCGGATAGCGGAAAGCGGAGTTGGATCGTCAGCCCCGGCGCGTTGTCACGCAGCGCGATCTCAGCGCCGTGGAGACGTGCGATCGCGGCGACGAGGCTCAGGCCCAGGCCGTTGCCCGGCGTGTAGCGGCTCTGCTCGAGTCGGTAAAAGCGCTTGAATACATGGTCCTGTTGATCTTTCGGGATGCCGGGCCCGTCATCAGTGATCGAAATCAGCGCGCCACCTTCGCCGGACTTGCAGACCACGCTCACCTGCCCATTCGCGCGACCGTGTTTGATCGCGTTGTCGACGAGGTTGGCGATGGCATCGAACAGCAGGTCGCGGTCGCCGGTGACCCTGACTTCGCGGTCGCCGGTCAAATTGAGACGAGTCGCAACCTGCTCGGCGGCGGCATCGTAGAGCTCGACCACCTCGCCGGCGATCTCCACGAGGTTCAGCTCGCGAAACGCGCCCTTGCGCGCGCGGGTCTCGATCTCGGAGATCCGCGTGATGGAGGCGAACATGCCGAGCACGGCATCGAGATCGGCGATGGTATCGCCGATCAGTGCCGCGTCGGCTTCGCTGTTGCGCGGGGCGTGATAGGCCTTCTCGAGCCGGCCGCGCATGCGCGTCAGCGGCGTGCGCAGATCGTGCGCGACGTTATCGCTGACCTGCTTGACCTCGCCCATCAGGGTTTCGATGCGGTCGAGCATCTGGTTGAGGTTTTCCGCGACGCGATCCCATTCGTCATGGCTGCCGCGCAAGGGGATGCGCTGATCGAGGCCCGAGAGCATGATGGCCCGGCTGGTGGCGTTGATCTGTTCGATGCGGCCGACCGTGCGCCGCGTCACCAGCACGGCGGCCACCGCGGCGAGCACCAGCAGCAGCAGGGCGACCGCAATCATGGCGAGCTCGATCATCCCGGTGAAGCCGTCGTGATCGCCGACGTCGCCGACGCGGCTCTCCACATAGGCGAGCGTTCCATAATAGACATAGGCGATGATCGCCGCGACGATCAGGCCGAAGATCGCGATCGCGATCAGCGCCAGGCGAAACGTCGACGACTTGAGCGTGTTAGCCAGGAGCACGGAGGCAATATCCGATGCCGCGAATGGTGTGGATCAGCGGATAGGCCTGACTGTCGTCGACCTTGCGGCGGACGCGGCCGACATAGACGTCGATGATGTTGGTGGAGGGATCGAAATGCAGGTCCCAGACGTGCTGGAGCAGCATCGCGCGGGAGACGACGCGGCCCTCGTTGCGGACGAGATATTCGAGCAGCTGGAATTCGCGCGGCAGCAGCGGGATCTTCTTGCCGCGGCGAGAGGCAGCTCGCGATATCAAATCGACGGCGAGATCGCCGACGCGCAGGATCGTCTCCTTTGCGATCGTCTCGCTGCGGCGGCCGAGCGCCTCCAGGCGCGCGAGCAGCTCGACGAAAGAGAACGGCTTGACGAGATAGTCATCTCCGCCGGCACGCAAGCCCCGCACGCGATCGTCGACCTCGCCGAGCGCGGAGATGATCAGAAAGGGTGAAGCGATGCCGTCGTCGCGCATCTGGCGCATGACCGTGATGCCGTCGATGTCGGGGAGCATGCGGTCGATGGTGATCACCGCATAGTCGCGCTCGCTGCCGCGGCTGAGCGCCTCGCGCCCTGTCGCGGCAAGATCGACCTCGTAGCCGCTCGTCGTCAGTTCTTCAGCGAGCTGGCCTGCGGTCTCCAGGTCGTCCTCGACGACGAGTATGCGGCGGTGACCTCCGCTCATGCCTCAACCCATGTCTCAAGTTCATGGCTCAAGTTCTTGGCTCAACTTCTTGCGACGATCGCCACCAGACTATCCCGTTCCGGGGCAGGGCGGAACTGTCCGGCGGCGATCGCGACAACGGTGCGGTCACGCAATGCTAGTACCAATCGTCCCCGCACACATTGACCCATTGCCAGCCCCAGGGCGTCCAGCTCTGGCGCCAGCAGCCACCGTAAAAGCCGGCGTAGATGAACGGCGCGCCGAAGAAGGCGAAGCGGCGATGATGCCGGAAGAAGAAGGCGTGTCGGCCGATGAAAGGCCTGCCGCGGAAGCCGGCGCCGGCGAAGCGCGGCCCGACGAAAGCTGCGCGGGCGGCCATTGGGTTGCCTGCAAAGCGCGGTGCGAAGGCCGCGCGGCCTGCAATCGGAGCGCCGGCGAAGCGCGCGCCACCAAAGCTTGCGCCACCAAATCGAGCACCGCCCATACCGCCGAAATGAGCGCCACCCATACCGCCGCCCATTCCACCGGCACGCATGCCACCGCCCATGCCGCCACCGCCAAAATGGCCGCCGCCACCGCCGCCAAAGCCGCCGCCATGTCCGCCGCCGCCACCGCCGCGTTGGGCCAGGACGGGCGACGCAACCGCCAGCGTCGCGGCGACTGCCGCTGCGACGAGGCCTGTGAGAAGCCTGTTGCTCATCGGAAAACCTCCTTGCAGTGCGGCGACATGCCTCGCCGCCCGAGGAGGCTCAGGAGATGAGAATAGAGGGGCTCCTTCAACTTACAAATGCGCCAGATTCTGACGCGGAAGTTAGTTTGAGCGGGGCGCCTCACACAGGTTTGCCGCGACCGCTCTTTTCTGCGGCGCGGCGAAGCGCTTCGGCGAGCGCGCCGCCACCGGAGGACTCCTGCTTGCGCGGCGCCGACGAGGTCATGCGGCCAGCGTTGCGCGGATTATCGCGCTGCATGCCGGGCGCGTCCTTCGTGGCTCCGACCTCGTCGTCGAGGCGCAGCGTCAGCGAGATGCGCTTGCGGGCGACCTCGAAGTCCAGCACCTTCACCTTGACGATGTCGCCCGGCTTCACCACCTCGCGGGGATCCTTGATGAAGTTCTTGGACATTGCCGAGATGTGCACGAGGCCGTCCTGGTGCACGCCGATATCGACGAAGGCGCCGAAGGCGGCCACGTTGGTTACGGTGCCCTCGAGGATCATGCCCTTCTTGAGGTCCTTGATCTCCTCGACGCCTTCCTTGAACACGGCGGCCTTGAACGCCGGGCGCGGGTCGCGGCCCGGCTTCTCGAGCTCGCGCAGGATGTCGGTGACGGTCGGCAGACCGAACGTCTCGTCGACGAAATCCTTGGGCTTCAGCGTACGCACGACCTCGCTGCTGCCGATCAGCGCCTTGATGTCGCTCTTGGTGGCCGCAAGAATCCGGCGCACCACCGGATAGGCTTCCGGATGCACGCCGGAGGCATCGAGCGGATCCTCGCCACCGAGGATGCGCAGGAAGCCCGCGCACTGCTCGAACGCCTTCGGCCCGAGCCGCGGCACCTCCTTGAGCGCCTTGCGCGACTTGAACGGGCCGTTGGCGTCGCGATGCTGCACAATGCTTGCGGCAAGGCCCGCACCGACGCCCGACACACGCGCGAGCAGCGGCGCTGAGGCGGTGTTGACGTCGACACCGACGGCGTTCACGCAGTCCTCGACCACGGCATCGAGCGACTTGGCAAGCTTGGCCTGGCCGAGATCGTGCTGGTACTGGCCGACACCGATCGCCTTGGGCTCGATCTTGACGAGTTCGGCGAGCGGATCCTGCAGGCGCCGGGCGATCGAGACCGCACCGCGCAGGGTCACGTCCAGGCCCGGCAGTTCCTGCGATGCGAAGGCCGAGGCCGAATAGACCGAGGCGCCTGCTTCCGACACCACGATCTTGGTCATTTTCAACTCGGCGAGCCCCTTGACGAGTTCGGTTGCGAGCTTGTCGGTCTCGCGCGAGGCCGTGCCGTTGCCGATCGCGATCAGCTCGACGCGATGTTTCAGCGCGAGCCTGCCGAGCGTCGCGAGCGACTCGTTCCACTGCCGCTGCGGCTCGTGCGGATAGATCGCGGTGGTGTCAACGACCTTGCCGGTCGCGTCGATCACGGCGACCTTGACGCCGGTGCGGTAGCCGGGATCGAGCCCCATGGTGACGCGGGTGCCGGCGGGCGCGGCCAGCAGCAGATCGCGCAGATTGGAGGCGAACACGCGCACGGCCTCGGTCTCGGCCGCGTTCCACAGCCGCATCCGCAGATCGATGTTGAGATGCACCTGGATCTTGGTGCGCCAGGCCCAGCGCACGGTGTCGATCAGCCAGCGGTCGCCCGCGCGCTTGAGGTCGGCGATGCCGAACCGCTTCATGATCTTCAGTTCATAGGCGCTCGGCACGCCCGCCGGCGGCGCCTCGGCCTCGGCCTGGATCTGCAGGTCGAGGATCTCTTCCTTCTCGCCGCGGAACATCGCGAGGATGCGATGCGACGGGAGTTTTGTCAGCGGCTCGGAGAACTCGAAATAGTCGGCGAACTTCTCGCCCTCGGTCTTCTTGCCCTCGCGCACCTTGGAGGCCATGCGCGCATTGCTCCACATCTCCTCGCGCAAGCTTCCGATCAGGTCGGCGTCCTCGTCGAAGCGCTCGACCAGAATGGCGCGTGCGCCGTCGAGTGCGGCGACGGCATCCGCGACGCCCTTCTCGGCATTGACGAACGTTTCCGCCACCACCTTCGGATCATTCGCGGGCTCCACCATCAGCTGGTTGGCGAGCGGCTCGAGGCCGGCCTCCTTGGCGATCTCCGCCTTGGTGCGACGCTTGGGCTTGAACGGCAGGTAGATATCTTCCAGGCGCGCCTTGCTGTCGGCGGCCATGATGGTGGCCTCCAGCGCCGCGTCGAGCTTGCCCTGCTCACGGATCGATTCGAGGATCGCCTTGCGGCGGTCTTCGAGCTCGCGCAAATAGACGAGGCGCTCTTCCAGCGTGCGGAGCTGCGCGTCGTCGAGCGCGCCGGTGGCCTCCTTGCGGTAGCGGGCGATGAAGGGAACCGTGGCGCCGCCGTCGAGCAGCTCCACCGCCGCCTGAACCTGCTCCTCCCGGGCCCCGAGCTCCTGCGCAATCTTCTGGTTGATGTTTGCCACGCCAGTTTCCTTTAATCCAAGCACGCGACGCGAACCGAACCGACGGCCCGCGGGACGCCGCTTATGGACCAACCCGACTTGATTCATCAAGGTACGACACGGAACCGTCGACAGGGGATTTTTTTGTTGCCTTGATGCGATCTCGCCACATTCGTTCGGTCATGGCCGGAATGGACAACTCTCGTGTCCCGGACGCGCCGCAACGCGTGAGCGCTGCTGCGCAGAGCCGGGACCAGAGGCCATCCCCGGCCTTGGCTGCATAGGCCCCGGCTCTGCAGCGCACCGCACACCAGACTATCAAGATTCCGAAGTTCTACAAACTAAGCCATTTGCATCGCGAGAGCACTTGTAGCCCGGATGGAGCGAAGCGAAATCCGGGGGCCCTCTCTTGCGGCTCCAATCCCGGATTGCGCTTCGCTCCATCCGGGCTACGGGAGATCGCAATGTCCGCCATCGGCAACGCTTACGGCGCGACTCGTCGAAGGACTTCAATCTCAGGATTTAGCCTCGCGAGCGCGCCGGCAGAGCGACCGGCAAAATCTCCGGATTCGGCGGCGCAGCCATGCGGGTCCCGTCGATTGACACGCCCTCTCGCGAAACTATGGTCGCCGCCGGACAAGAGGACTGAATCGCTATGACTTTGCCGATGAGCTGGAACGAGTGGGCGCAGCATGACGGCGTGGCGCTGGCTACGTGCGTCAAAAAGGGCGAGCTCACGCCTGCCGATTTGGCGCGCCAGGCCGCAGCGGCGGTGGCAAAGGTCGATTCCGCGCTGTCGGGCGTGGTCGAGCTGTTCGACGACGTGATCGCGGATCCCGCCAAGGACGGCGTCAACCTCACCGGCCCGTTCGCCGGCCTGCCCTTCCTGATGAAGGATCTCGGGCCCACGATGAAAGGGCGCTTGCAGGAAATGGGTTCGCTGCTGATGCGCGGCAATCGCGCAGGCGCCGACACCTTCCTGACCTCGAAATTCCGCCATGCCGGATTGAACCTGATCGGACGAACCACGACGCCGGAGTTCGGCGTATGCAGCTCCGCCGACAACCCGGCCGTCTACGTCACGCGCAACCCCTGGAATACCGACTACACCACCTGCGGCTCGTCGGCTGGCAGCGCCGCATCCGTGGCGGCCGGCATCGTGCCGATTGCTCATGCGACCGACGGCGGCGGCTCGATCCGCATTCCCGCAGGGGTCAACGGCAATATCGGGCTGAAAGTGTCGCGCGGCGTGTTCTCGCTCGCACCGCATATGTCCGATCTCTCCGGCCTCGTCTCGATCCAGGGCTGCCAGTCGCGCAGCGTGCGCGATACCGCCGTCTTCGTCGATCATGCCCGCGGGCCTGCGCCCGGCGAGTTCATGCCGTTCTGGACCACGGCGCAGCCTTACACCGAGATGATCAAGCGCGATCCCGGCAAGCTCCGCATCGCGCTGTCGCATCGATGGGGCGACTATCGCGCAACGCCGCGCATCGCGGCCGAGCTGGAGAAGGTCGGCCGCTTCCTCGAAGGCCTCGGCCATCACGTCGACTTTGCCCTGCCCGAGCTCGATTTCCGTGCCGCCTTCGACGCGCAGACCACCTGCTACATCTCCAACTTCGCCGTCGTGATCTCCAACATGCTCGCCGCGCGCGGGCTGGAGCGGCCGCCGGAGGATCTGATCGAGCCGATGAACATCCGGATCTGGGAGGCGGGCCGCCACACGAGCTTTGCCGAGCGGGCGAAGATGCAGGCGGTGTTCAACACCACATCGCGCGGCTTCGGCACGTTCTTCGAGCAGTGGGATGTCATCCTGACGCCGGTCACGGCGCTGCCGACGCCGAAGGTTGGCACAAGAGAGTATCTCACGACCTCCGACAATCCGGATGTGCTGGACTGGTTCGGCAATCTCTGGCGCAATTTTGCCTTCACGCCGCTGGCGAACCTCTGCGGCATGCCGGCAATCTCGCTGCCGCTCGCCGAGAACGAGCACGGCCTGCCGCTCGGCATCCAGGCCATCGCCAAGCAGGCCAATGACGGCCTGCTCCTGCAACTCTCGGCCCAGATCGAGCGAGCCATCGACGGCAAGTGGAATGCCGGCAAGAAGCCGAAGGTGCACGTGACGAAGGGGTGAGCGGCCGCTTGCTCGGCCCGTAGGGTGGATTAGCCGAAGGCGTAATCCACCATCGCGGACACAAAAGTGGTGGGTTACGCCGAGCGGACTGCGCTTCGCGCAGCCACGAGGCTAACCCACCCTACGAAGTATCAATTCTTCATGGCCGGAATTGTCTCCGCCGGCTGCTGCTGGCCCTGCTGCATCATGGCGAGCGCCTTGTCGATGGCTTCTCGCAGGGCGATGGCGGCGGCGGGGCTACAGCGGATGTGTCCGGTCTGGATCACGTCGACCCGCACGCCCGGGCCGACCGGCATCAGGAGGTTCGCGGCGAGCTCGATCTGGATCGCGCCGTTGTGATGGCCAAAGCAGGACACGCCGTCGAAATAGATGAAGGGCGCCCGCTCGGCGCTTCCTGTCGAGATCGTCACGCCCCCTGGATTGGTCGCCGGTGCGTCGGGGTTTGCCATGGGGTTCCTCGTCATTCTCAACCAGATGGTCCCGCAGCATCGTTGCTTCGCCCCCACATGTCGAGCCCAGAATGGACCGCGAGATTTTGCGCATGCCACAACAACGGTCTAAAAGGTGACCATGTCCAATCTACAAACTACAACGCTGTCGTTCGACGCGCTCGCCGAGGCCATCAAGGGCCGCCGCTCCGACTATGGCTATATCAGCGGTCTCAGGCTCGACCGCGCAGCACCTGGTGAAGCCTGGTCGAGCCTGCCCTACCGCCCCGTCTTCGTCGGTGACACCGAGACCGGCGTGCTGCATGGCGGCGTCGTCACCGCGATGCTGGACGAGAGCTGCGGCATGGCGGTGCAGCTCGCGCTCGACGGCACACACGCGATCGCAACGCTGGATCTGCGCATCGACTACCAGAAGCCGGCCACGCCCGGCCTCGACATCAGAGCGCATTCGATCTGCTATCGCACC